>VGIW01000007.1 GCA_016867715.1 Candidatus Eisenbacteria bacterium
TGCGAAAGATCCCTACTTGTCCAGCTCCACCTTCGGGCATCCCGCCCCGTCGAGCGTGACGGTTCCGGAGAGCCCCTGTTCGGCGAGCTGCCGTTCGATGTCGGCGATCACGTCGGCGTCGGTCATTCCCGGCGTGCGGCGCACCTCGATCCGGACGCATGTCGGATCCGTCCCACTCTCCGTTTCGCAACGAATCTCAGGGATTCCCGGATTCCCTTCTGCAGAGGCGCGGACGCAGATCCGCGCGCGTCCATCTTCCCTTGAAACGTCAACCTCCGCGCCGATCGCTCCCTTCATCTCCTTTGCGATCTCCGCGACCGCCTCCGCCCCGGGAGTCATTCCCGAGAGCGTGAAGGCTACGTCGTGCCCGACCGTCTTCTCGTACGAGATGGGAACGAACAAGAGGACGGCGGCGATCGCGCAGCCGGCAAGGCCGGTGGCGAGCCGCGGTCGATCGATAATCCCCCGCGTGAGCTTCATGACCACACCTCTCTTCTTTCGGTTCGCGATCCACTCGATCCAAGACGTCGATGTTTCCGAGAAGGACGGCAGGTCGCGACGGCTCGCCGCGCGAAGCGCCTCGATGTCCACGGAGTAGGCTTCCTTCCGTCCGACGTCTGTTCCTTCATACCGGACTCTTTCATCCATCGTTCGTCTCCAGTGGAGGGAGGCATTCGGTTGCGTGCCAGGTCGGCCTCGCCGAATCGCCTCGCGCCGCCGTGCCCGTCGCGGGCTTTCTCTTTCGCCGCACGGGCCCTGCACCTTCCTCGTGAAACCCGAGCCTCTCGTAGAACCGGCGGAGCTTCTCGCGACCGCGCGCGATCCGAGACTTCACCGCCGGCACGGAGGCTCGTTGGAGAACCGCGATCTCTTCGACCGGAAAGTCCTCGAGCTCGAAGAGAACAACGGCCTCGCGTGGGAGCGCGGGCAGCCGCGCGAGGGCTCCCGAAACCCGCCGCGCCCGCCGCCGAACGGACCGCTGTTGGGAGGGTTCACGAGTGCCGATGATCTGGAGTGGAGGCCGAGCATGTCTTCTCTGCCATCTCACGTGCAAGTTTTTTCGCACAAACGCGTTGTGGGGATCCCGCGGCGGCTCGGCGATCCCTGCCGGCGGGCACGCGGATTGCGGACCTGCCGGGGAGAGGGGTGACCGTGAGGCGGAAGAAGACATCCCAGCGCCTCTTGGAGATGATCCAGGGGCCGGAGGTTCGCGCGGCGCTCCCGCTCGCCGTGCGGACGTTTGCGCTCGTCGCGGTCGGCATCGTGTCCGCCAGAGGTTTCCTCGCCGTCTTTCGCCGGGTTCTCGTCTCGCTTCTCGGGTCGGGTCTTCCCTAAGCGCAGTCCGCTAGAAGCTTCTCTGTTGGTTTTTCGGCCGGCAACGTGAGACGCCCTCTTGCGCCGGGCGCACGTCATGCCGCCGGTTCGGCAGGGCCGGGCGTGCTCCCGACCGCGCCGTCGACGGATGGACGCCGAGCCGTGTCCCCTCCTATTGGTCGCACGCCGATTCCCAAGAAGCCTTGGTTGCTCCATCCACCGGTTCCGCTTATGTTCCGTGCGAGTGAATCGGCAAGTGCGGTCATACGTACCGATGTCCGCTTCAACCAAACGATAGGAAGCGGCTCGTTGCGGAAAGGAGAAACAGGATGGCCAGGATCGCGTTCAAGGGACAGCCGGTCGAGACGATCGGCACTCTGCCGAAGGTGGGGAGCGCGGCTCCCGATTTCAAGCTCGTGAAGACCGACCTCTCGGAGGCGTCGCTCGGCGACTTTGCGGGGAAGCGCGTCGTGCTCAACATCTTTCCGAGCCTCGACACGCCGGTCTGCGCAACGTCGGTCCGGCGTTTCAACCAGGAGGCCGGGAAGCTCGCGAACACGGTCGTGCTCTGCGCGTCGATGGACCTCCCGTTCGCGCACGGGCGTTTCTGCACGACCGAAGGACTGAAGGACGTGCGCGGCGTCTCGGACTTCCGCTCCGGTTCCTTGGGCAAGAACTACGGCGTGCGAATCACCAGCGGACCGCTTGCGGGACTTCTCTCTCGCGCGGTCGTGGTGATCGACGAGAAGGGGAAGGTCGCCCACACCGAGCAGGTGCCGGACATCGTCCAGGAGCCGAACTATGACGCGGCGCTCGCGGCGCTCTCGGGTTGATTCTCTCCCGGACTTCCCGGCGGTGTTCCCGCGGAATGCCTTGATCGGCGGGGTGGCCCCCTCCATCCCGCCGATGAGTCCGTTTCCGAGAAGACCGCAACCACTTGTTGCGCAATAGAATACGACACGCGCCCCTCTCGCGCCTTCGGCCCGCGCGGGCACCCGGTTCCAACCTGTACCCTCCGCCTCGTCGGTTGCGGAGCCCACGCACGCCGGCCTTGAGTGAAGAGAGGCGGTTGCGGTACAATAAGCCTCGAAGCTCGCTCCCTTCCCGCCGTGTTCCGGACAAAGGCCCGCCCGGGGCCGAAAGGAGATCGTGGTGCGACTTGCCACCGTTCTCGCGACCGCTCTTCTTGCGCTCTCCGTTCTTGCCGCGCAAGCGGGGACCATCCACCCGATGCTTGAGGCGCGAATGGATGTTCTCCGCGACGGAGAGCCGATCAGCGTTCTCGTTCACATGACCGAACAGGCGCCGATCGCCGAGCTGAACCAGCACCTCAAGACCGAGCGGTCGACGATGGCCGAGAGGCATCGGCGCGTGATCGAGGCGCTCAAGACCGCCGCCAAGAGCCAAGAGCCGCTCGCCGCGCAGCTCGAGTCCTCGAAGGGAATCGGCGGCGTGGTCGGCTACACGCCCTACTGGATCTCGAACCTCTTCGTCGTGTACGCCACGAAGGACGCCATCTACGAGATCGCTGCGCGAAGCGACGTGGACTTCGTGGAGCCGAACTTCACCGTGAGCCTGATCAAGCCGGTGGGGACTCCGGAGCTCGGCTCGAGCGAGGAAACGCCGGCTCTGCGCGGGATCGGCGTCCCCCCGGGGATCCGGGCCGTGCGCGCGGATCAAGTTTGGTACGAGCTCGGCGTCAACGGAAGCGGGCGCCTCATCGGCAGCCTCGACACGGGCGTCGACGGCAACCACCCCGCCCTCGCGAGCCGCTGGCGCGGAACGCACGCGCGGTGGCAGGAGTGCTGGTTCGACGTGCTCGGCTCGGGCGGGACAACGTTCCCTACGGACACGCACAGCCACGGAACGCACACGACCGGGACGATGACCGGGATGGCGCCGGACGACACGATCGGGGTCGCGTGGGGCGCCGAGTGGATCGCCTGCAACGCGATCAACCAGGGGGTCGGGAGCGAGTTCGACAACGACATCATCAAGGCGTTCCAGTGGTTCGCCGACCCGGACAGCAATCCGAACACGATCGACGACGTTCCCGACGTCGTGCAGAACTCGTGGGGGATCAACGAGGGGTTCCCGGGCGGCTACACCGACTGCGATTCCCGCTGGTGGGCGGTGATCGACAACTGCGAAGCGGCGGGAGTGGCGACGATCTGGTCCGCCGGCAACGAGGGATCGGGCGCGCAGACCCTTCGCTCGCCCGCCGACCGCGCGACCACGCTGACCAACGCTTTCTCGGTCGGCGCGGTGAACGCGACGAACTACTCGTGGCCGTATCCGATCGCGGGCTTCTCGAGCCGCGGGCCGACCGGTTGCACCGTCCCCGCCGATCGCAAGATCAAGCCGGAGGTCGTGGCGCCCGGCGTCAGCGTCTACTCGTCGGTTCCGGGCGGCGGCTACCAGCAGAGCGGATGGGACGGGACCTCGATGTCGGGGCCGCACGTCGCGGGAACCATCGCGTTGATGCGCCAGGCGAACCCGAACCTTGACGTCGATACGATGAAGATGATCCTTATGCAGACCGCAAGGGACGAGGGGACCGCGGGCGAGGACAACACGTACGGGCACGGGTTCATCGACGCGTATGCGGCCGTTCTCGCCGCGGTGGAAGGATACGGGCGGATCGAGGGGGTCGTGACGAACGGAAGCTACGGCAACGGTCCGCTTCCGGGCGCCGAGGTCGTGCTCGATGGGACCGGCTACCGCTGGCTGACCGCGGCGAACGGCTCCTACGGCGGCTTCGCGGAGGAGGGAACCTACACGGCCCGGGCGTCCCTCGCGGGGTTCGCTCCGCTTGAGATCCTCGTCGAGATCGTTTCCAACGACACCACGGTTCAGAACTTCGCTCTGACCGACATCGCGGGCCCCGCGATCACCGAGGTCTCCGAGCCGTTCGCGACCACCGACGAAACGGGACCCTACGCGATCGGCGCGAACGTCGAAGACTACAGCACCGTGGCCTCGGCGAGCCTCTTCTATCGGGTGGCCGGCGGTTCGTGGGTCGAGGTTCCGATGACGCGCGGCCGCGCGCTCTACGAGGGATCGATTCCCGGCGCACCCGCGAACACCCAGATCGATTACTACGTGTGGGCGGAGGACGGCATCGGGCTCTCTTCCGTGAACCCGTCCGGAGCGCCGGCGGCCTTCTACTCGCTCTTCATCACCGAAACGATGTACGCGCACAACGCGGAAGATCCGGGCGACGCGAACTGGATGCTCGGAATGCCGGGGGACGCGGCGACCACCGGGATCTGGGTGCGCGTCGACCCGAACGGAACGTCGTACAACAGCGTGCCGATGCAGCCCGAGGACGACCACACGCCGGCGCCGGGCGTGAAGTGCTTCGTCACAGGACAGGGGAGCGTGGGAGGCGGCGCGGGAGATGCGGACGTCGACAACGGCTGCACGACCCTTCGGAGCCCGATCTTCGACCTCAGCGACGCGAGCATGGCGTTCGTGCGCTACTGGCGATGGTACGCCGAGGGAGGGAACTCCACCGACGACCAGTTCGCCGTGGACGTCTCCGACGACGGCGGCACGACGTGGGTCCCGCTCGAGCGCGTCCCGTCGATCGCGAACACGTGGACGGAGGTAGCGGCGAACGTTTCCGACTTCGTGGATCTCACGCATCAGGTGGTCTTCCGGTTCGTGGCGTGCGATCTCAACACGCAAGGGCTCACCGAGGCGGCGATCGACGACTTCGCCGTCGAGACCTTCCAGGCGATCGACACGGACGTCGCGGCCGCGGCGGACGGAATCCGCGCGACCGAGCTTTTCGCGAGCCGTCCGAACCCGTTCCGCGCGGGAGGCGAGGTCTCGATCCGGTTCCAGCTTCCCCGCGCCGAGAATGTCGAGGTGAAGATCTACGACCTCAGCGGGCGCGTCGTTACGACGCTCGCCGAGGGGCGTTTCGCCGCGGGCGAACACCGTCTCGCTTGGGACGGGCGCGACGCGGACGGCAAGGAAGTCGCTTCAGGTGTGTACTTCTATCGCATGAAGAGCGACACGCGGACGGAGAGCCGCCGCCTGACGATCCTGCGGTAGACGATCGCCCGAGCGGAAGAGACGACGCCCGGCCGGAACCCCTTTCCGGCCGGGCTTTCGTTCACCCCAAGCCGATCGAAGCGCGTCGGGTGTTCTCCTCGCAGGGGTGCGGGGCGAGTGCGTGAACCCGCGAGTTTCCCTACCGACGGCTCGCCGAACGGGCGCGGGCCTCTTCGTGAAGCCACTCGTTCAGGGCGCCCGCGACATCGCCGAAGCGGGTGAGCTTCGCTTTCGCCTTCTTCTTCGTCAGCTCCGCGTGAAGGCCGTCGTCGACGAACGCGAGGATGCGGCAGATGCACGACTCGCCGTCGACGAGGCGCCAAGGGAACGCGCCGATCACGGCGCGCCGGTTCAGAAGAAGATCGATGTCGCCGCCGAGGCACTCGGCGTGAACGATCCCGTGATTGAACAGCTCGAGGTGCATGAGCTGGTACTTCGAGTCGTCGAAGAAGTCGTCGAGCGGCTTGCCGTGCTTCTTCCGAAAATGCGTGTCCGCCTCTTTCGCCTGCCGCGGCATCCAGTTCCGGATGATCGTGTTCATCGGGTGGTCGGCGCTCCCGCAGTCGACGCCGAGCCAGCGGAGCTTCTTCGCACGGCACCATTCGGCGAACTCCCGGTCCGGACCCGGGTGCTTCACCATGTAACGGATCTCATCCGCCGCCGGCTGGTCCCATCCGAAGTGGTGGTAACCGGTGTGGATGACGAGGATGTCCCCCTCGCGCACCTCGACCCGCTCCTCGACCATGCGCGAGGTGTAGACGTCGTAGTCTCCCGCCGCGTCGGAAAGATCGACGACGACCCCTTCATGCATCAGGTAATCGAGATCGAGCGAGGCGATGTCCTTCCCCGGCGTGTGGAAGTGGATCTCGCCGTCGAGGTGCGTGCCGACGTGGTTCGAGTGGGTGAGGATCTGGCCGTTCGCTCCGTTCGGCGCGAGACGCTTGAAGTACTTCATTTGAAGCGGCTCGTAGGTGGGCCACGCGGGCGTGCCGATCCCGAGCGGGATGGAGAGATCGATGGGGCGCATCAGGACCTCCTTGTTTCTTCTCTTCGCGCCGCGCAATGCTCGGCGAACGCGAGGAGGGCGTCGTGAAAGCACTTCCAAGGCGGGCGCACGAGCCCCGCGCCGACCTGCCCGATGCCCGGTTCCCGGTGGGCGATGCCCGTGTTGATCGTCGGGAGGAGGTTTCGTTCCTCGACCTTTCGAATGTCGATGCCGACCGGCGTTCCCGCGAAGCCGAGCGCGGGGATCGCGAAGGCGCCGTTCGCGCCGATCGCGATTCGGCGCATCGCGCGCGTCGTTTGAAGAGCGTCTTCGGCCGATCCGCCGACGAACTGAACGATCGCCGGAGCGGCCGCCATCGCGAAGCCGCCGAACCCCGCCGTCTCGGTGATCGAGGAATCGCCGATGTCCGCGTTCGCGTCCCCCTCTCCGAAGCCGGGGAAGTAGAGGCCGCGGACCGTCTCGGCGGGCGCGGTGAACCAGCGCCCGGGCATCGAGGCGAGCCGGATCCCAAAGTCGGTTCCGTTCCTCGCCATCACCGAGACCATCGACGACAGCGTTTCCCCCTCCGCCGCGAGGAGCATGCACTTCGCCGCCGGCATCGAAAGGTTCAGGAAGAAATGATCGTTTCCGTGGATGAACGCGAGGGCGCGCGCGGCTCTCTCCCGGTCCGCGGCCGCGCGCACGATCGCGGGGGCAAGCTCCCGGAAGAGAAGCGAGGTGGCGGCGCGGTTCCGGTTGTGTCCCTCGTCCCCCATCTGGAGGGCTTGCGCGAGGAGAGCCTTGAGGTCGATCGGACCGCGCGCGGCGAGCGCGTCCGCGAGAAGCGGCGCGAGATCGTCGGATAGATATCGCAGCCGCGCGATCACATCCTCGGAGAACGCGCCGTAGCGGAGGACCTTCCCGAGCCCCTCGTTCAGCGTGGAGAAGGCGCGGTTTCCGCGGCCCGCTCCTTCCCCGTCCTCGACGATCCAGACCGGCATCGACGGCGTGACGAGACCGGCCATCGGTCCGACCGCTCGGTGTTCGTGGCACGGCTCGAAGCGAACGCCTCCCGCCGCGGCGATCCTCTCCGCTTCTGCCGCGCTCTTCGCTCGGCGCTCGAAGAGGAGGCCGCCGATCACCGCGCCCCGCATCGGGCCGCACATCCGCTCCCACGCGACGGGCGGACCGGCATGAAGAAAGAGATCGTCGGCCATGCCGGGGATCGTCTCTCTCGCGACGCCGATCCCGACGAGGCGGGGGCGGCTTTCGAGAAGACGCGCGAGCGCGCGTTCGTTCGCCGCGTCGATCGCGGGGCCGAGGGGTTCGGAGAGAAGCGCGCGGAGAGCGGCGATGCGCGCGGCGTCGCCTCCGGCGGGGGGGAGGAAGGGGACCCGCGCGACCCTCGCGCCGGACGCCTCGGGCGCGCGCGCGACGCTGTCGATCCCGAGATGGACGACCTCGATCGGACCGGCAAGAAGCGCGCGCGACGCGGCACGATCGTTCATGGGCGCCCGCCTCCTTGCAGAAGCTCCGCGGCCGCGCGGGCCGCGCGCGCCGCGCTCGCCGCAACGAGAACGCCGGCTTCGCGGAGAACCCTCTCCTGACGGTCTCGGTCCTGCGGATCGTCCGCCGCGCCGGCGACCGAAGAGACGATCTCGAGTCGCGCTCCCTTTCTCGCGGCGCGCGCCTTCTCGATCGCCGCGGCGATCTCCGGAGCCGGATCCGGATGCGCTCCGTCGCCGAGAACGAGATCGAGAAGAAGAAGGCCGATCGACGGATCGGCTCCCGCGCTTCGGATGAGATCGCAGCGGACGGTCGGGTCGATCATCGGGTGCGGCTTCCCGATCGTGTAGAAGTCTTCCCCGAGGTCGACGAGGAGATGCTCCGTCCCCTCGATCGGCCGCCCCGCGGGGAGCGGATGATTCGGCGTCCTCGCCTCGATTCCGCGGAGGGCGAGCGCGTGCTTCGCCTCCGCCGCAAGGGACCCGCCGCCGAAGAGCCCGAGAAGCCGCCCGCGGACCGGGTCCTTCTCCCGAAGAGCCGCTTCGAGCGATCGGTCCGATTCCTCGAGGAAGGCGCTTGCGTCCGCCGCGCGAGACGCATACGCCGCCGCCGCGGCCGCCGCTTCGTCGATCGAGCCCGCGTACACCACTCCTTCCTCGGGAGGCCGCCCTGCTTCTCCGAGGAGGCGGACGATGCACGGCTTCCCGATCCCGGCGAGAAGACCGTGAAGGCGCCTGGCGACCTCGAGGTCCGGGTTCTTCGCGATGAGAAGAATGACCTCGGTCGCCGCGTCCTCCGCGAGAAGGCGGAGGCCGAGCTCCGCGGTGCGTCCGTTCACCGCCCTCGAGAGATCGCGCCCTCCGGTTCCGATCGCGTGCGAGATCCCGACCCCCATCCGGTCGAGGAGACAACTCGCCTCCTGGATGCCGGTCCCGGACGCGCCGACGATGCCGATCGGACCTCGGCGCACGCGGTTCGCGAACCCGAGACCGACGCGCGCGAGGATCGCGGTCCCGCAGTCGGGTCCCATGAGAAGAAGCCCGAGGCGCCGCGCGCGATCCTTGAGCTCAATTTCATCCTCGAGCGAAACATTGTCGCTGAAAAGAAAGACGTGGCGTTTCTCGTCGAGCGCGCGGTGCGCGACGAACGCCGCGTACGCGCCCGGCACCGCGATCGACACGAGGTTTGCGGCCGGCCGATCGGCGAGCGCCTCGGAGAGGCTCCCCGGAGCGGCCTCTCCCACGGGCGTCGCCGCCTCGGAGGCTTCCCCTCGGAGCGTCGCGTCGAGCGCCTCCTCCGCCGCCTCGAGGTCCGTCTCCCGTTCGCCCCGAAGCGCGGCGACGAGGTCGAGCGGCGTGATCTCCGCCTCTCGGCCCAAGCGGAAACCCGCGCGCGCAAGAAGATCGATGTTCATCGGCGTCCCCATCAGAACCTCGGCCTCGCGGATGCCGGGAATGGACTTCAAGGCATGCGCCGCCGCCATGAGCCGCGCGGAGTCGTGATAGGCCCCCTTCCGGATCAGCACGCGCTCGGTCATGCGGCACTCTCTTGATGATCGAAGGATCGCGCGAGCCCGAGCGCTCCGTCGATGAGATCGGCGCCGGTGCGGGCGCCGATCGCGGCGAGGCGAAGGGATCGCGCGGCGACCTCGGAAAGGGGCGCGCGCGGATCCCCGAGGATCGAGACGAAGGCGATCAGCGCCTCGGGAAAGCGGCGGCCCGATGCGTGGAGAAGCATCTCGCGGGCGACGGGGGTCGTGTGCCCGCGGGGAACGCGCCCGAGCGCGCCGAGGTAGGTGGAGACCGCCTCGCGAGCGATCCGGCCGCCGCGCGAGAGATGAAGAGCCGCCGCCGCGAGCCCGACGAGACGGTCGTCTCCGCTCGGCGTGAGGCCGGGGCCGAGGCCGGAGAGGGCGAGGATGCGGCCTCGATACGCCTCTTCGCTCACGCATCCCCCGAGGAGCCGCGCGGCGATCTCCTCTTCCGCCGCCGGTTCCGGGAACGGAGCGGAAGGCGGGGGAAAGAACTCGACATGAGCACGAAGCGCCTCGCGGGAAAGGGCGATCTTCTTCTCGGGAAGCTCGAGCGAAATCCCGGGGCCGCGAAGGAGAAGAGCGCGCGCGCCTTCGGCATCGGCGATCCGAAGCGTTCTCTTTCGAAAGGAGACGGTCGATCCCTCGCGGGGGAGCGGAACCCCACGGGGAAGCGCGGCCGAGAGCGGAACAAGATCCTTGAGGGATGAAAGAAAAGTGAGCGCGGGGCCCTCCCGATCGTCCGGCCGGAGAACCGCGGCGTGCGCGAAGACCCGCTCCACCCGCCCGCGCCACTCGCTCGTCCTTCTCGCGAGGGCGGCGTCGAATCGGTCGACGACATGCGGCGGCGATCTCACCCGCCCTTTTCCTTCCTCTTGAGGGCGGCCCGCACTTTCTCCGCCGTGATCGGGAGATCGAGGATCCGGATCCCGCAAGCGTCGAAGAGCGCGTTCGCGACCGCGGCGGGTGTCGGGATCATCGTGTGCTCGCCGATCCCGCGCGCGCCGAGAGGCCCGTCCGCTTGCGGCGTCTCGACGAAATCCAGCCGGATCTCGCGGGGGAGGTCCTCAGTCGTCGGGATCTTGTAGTCCACGAGAGATGCGTTCGCGACGCGGCCGCTCGCCGGATCGACGACGAGTTCCTCCATCATGCCGGTGCCGAGCCCCTGCACGACGCCTCCGTAGAGCTGTCCCGCGATCATCGCGGGATGGATCACGCGCCCCACGTCGTAGCACGCGGCCACGCGGTCCACCGTGTATTCTCCCGTTTCCGGATCCACGGTCACATCCACCGCTTGCGCGCCGAACGTCCACTTCGCGACCGGCTTCGGGCTCTGGCTCGTCTCCGGATCCAGATGGATCAACCCTTCTGGTATGAATGATCCGGCGGCCGCGACCGGCCCTCCGATCGTGTGCCCGTCCGGGAACTGGTATCCCATCGCGAGCTTCGTGATCGGGATCGAGCGGCCGCTCTTCGCGTGGACGACGTTCTCCTCCTCGACTGCGAGCTCCGAGGCGGGGACGCCGAGCGTCTCAGCGGCGGTCGCGAAGAGCTGATCGCGAATCTTCTCCGCGGCGCGGAAGATCGCGTTCCCCGTCGCCCACGATTGCCTCGAGGCGACGGTCTGCCAATCGTACGGGAAGGAATCGGTGTCCGGGTTGCCGCGCACGCGAACCTTCTCGATCGGCATGTTCATCGCTTCGGCGGCGAACTGGGCCGCGACGGTCTTGAGGCCCTGTCCGATGTCGATCCCGGAGATCAGAACCTCGAGAGTTCCGTCCTCCGCGTACTTGAGAAGAACCGACGAGGCGGCGTCGTTCGGCATCGCCGGGGCCTTCACCGCGCAGGCGATCCCCTTCCCCCGGTTCGGAGAGCGGGGGCGGTTCTCGCGCATCCCGATCATCTCGGCGACCCGGCGGATGCACTCGTCCACGCGCCCGGCCTCTTCGCCGAGCACCTCGCCGGTGACGGTCGACTTGCCGGGTCCGAGGCAGTTCAAGAGGCGGAAATCCGCCGGATCCATGCCGATCTCGCGGGCGACGATGTCCATCTGCTGCTCGAGAGCCCAATGAATCTCCTGCATCCCAAACCCGCGGTACGCGCTTCCGACCGGACGGTTCGTGTAGACGCCGATCGAATCGCCCTCTACGTTCGGGAACTCGTACGCGCCGCCGCAGGTGTACCCCGCGGCACGCACGATGTTCACGCCGTAGCCGCCGTAGGCTCCGCAATCCCAAAGATAGTGCATCTTTTGGGCTTGAACCTTTCCGCTCCGGTCGATCCCGGTCGTCAACGTGGCGGTGAGTCCTTGGCGGACGACGGTCCCGTAGAACTCCTCCGGTCGGTCGATGAGAAGCCGCACCCAGCGGCCTCTCGCCTTCATCGCGAGCGCGACCGCGATCGGCTCGATGCCGATGCCGGCCTTCCCGCCGAACCCGCCGCCGACCGCGGGAACGCGGACGGAGATGTCCCCGTGCGGCATCGAGAAGCAGGCGGCGAGGAGGTGTCGGACCGTGAAGGGGCTCTGCGCCGACGTGTGGACTTCGATCCTTCCCGAGAGGTCCGCGCGGGCGACCGCGACGTGAGTCTCGAGCGCGACATGCTGCACCTGCGGCACCGCGAACGTGTTCTCGAACACACAGGCGCACTTCGCCAGCGCTCTCCGGTAGTCCCCTTTCCGCACCTTGAGATGGTTGCAGATGTTCGTGCCGCCTCGGGGACGGATCCAGGGGACGCACTCGTACGCGCCGAGGTCCGGGTGGACGAGCGGCGCGTCCGGTCCGATTCCGGCGACCGCGTCGAAGTTCGCGGGGAGCGGCTCGTAGTCGACCTCGACGAGAGCGGCCGCCTCGCGAGCGGCCTCGGGTGTCTCCGCCGCCACGGCGGCGATCGAGTCCCCTACATGACGCGCTCGGTCGATCGCGAAAATCGTTTGATCCTTGAGATAAATCCCGGTGTGGAAGGGGAACTCGCGTCCCGTCGCGACGGCCCGCACGCCGGGAACGCGCTCCGCCTTCTCCGTCCGCACGCCGAGGACCCGCGCGTGCGCGTGCGGGGATCGGACCACGTGCGCGTGCAGCATGCGCGGGAACTTGAGGTCGGCCGTGTAGCGCGCGCTCCCGGTCACCTTCTCCAACCCGTCGACGCGCGGAACGTCCTTTCCGACCCAGCGGGGCGCGCTCATCCCGTCTTCTCCTCCGGCGCGCGGGCGGCCTCGCCGCGCATCGCGGCGGCCGCGGCGAGGACCGCGTCGATGATCTGCCGGTATCCGGTGCAGCGGCAGAGGTTCCCGGAAAGCGCGGATCGAATCTCCGCCTCGGTCGGGCTCGGGTTCTCGCGGAGGAGCGCGAGCCCGGCGAGAATCATGCCGGGGGTGCAGAAGCCGCATTGCACGGCGGTATGCGCGAGGAACGCCGACTGGAGCGGATGGAGGCGCGAGGCGTCCCCGATCCCCTCGATCGTCGTCACCGAGCAGCCGTCCGCCTCGACGGCGAGCATGAGACAGCTGTTCACCGGCTTGTCGTCGACGAGGACGATGCAGGAACCGCATTCCCCCTCGCCGCACCCCTCCTTCGCGCCGGTCAGGTCGAGCGTGTCCCGAAGAAAGGAGAGGAGCGTTTGGTTCGAGGGAACCGTCCGGCTTTCCTCGAGACCATTGACCCGCAAAGTGATCGTGTGCTCCGTCATTTCGTTCGCCGGTCGAGCGCGGCGGCCCCGCGCCTCACGAGAACGCCCACCATCTCGCGCCGATACGCGGCGGTTCCCCGAAGATCGGTGATCGGGCGGCACGCCTCGCGCGCGATCTCGGCCGCCCGAGGCGCGGCGGCGGCTCCGTTTCGGTCGAGACAGGCCTCCGCCTCGGGAACGCGGAGCGGCGTCGGCGCGACCGAGGCGAGCGCCACGCGATGGCGTCCCGGATCTTCTCCGTTCGAGCGCGCGACGAGCACGCCGACGGTCGCGAGGTCCATGCCGCGCCGGCGCGACAAACGGAAGTAGGCTCCGCGCCATCCCGACGCCGCGAGAGGGAGAACGACCTCCGTGACGAGCTCGCCCGGAAGGAGGGAGGTCTCGCCGGGTCCCGTGAAGAAATCCGCGATCCGGATCGCGCGCGATCCGGACGGTCCGCACGCCGCCGCTTCCGCGTCCAAGGCGAGGAGGGCGACCGCCGTGTCCGCCGCCGGCGAGGCGTTGCAGATGTTCCCGATCATCGTCGCTCGGCTCCGGAGAGGCCGCGCGCCCACCCGCGTGCAGCATTCGGCGAGCAAAGGATACCGTTCGCGGACGATCGGATGCTCGGCGATCGCCGCGAGGGGAACCGCCGCCCCGATCGAAAGGTCTCCGTTCGTTCTCTCGCGGATCGCGGAGAGATCGTCGATCCTCTTGATGTCGATGAGAAGCCTCGGCGCGCGCTTCCCGATCCTCATCTGCGTGAGGAGGTCGGTTCCTCCCGCGAGATAGGCGGCGCCGGGGCTCTCCCCCCACCGGGAGACCGCCTCTTCGACGGTCCTGGCGGCCGCGTATTCGAATCGGGAGAGAAGCACGGCGAATCCCCTACGGGCTCGGATCGAAAAGTTGAAGTCCGTAACAATCGCGTCTGACGAGCTCACGGACGAGCCCCGGACGCGCCTCGAGGAGCGCTCCCGTCTTCGGTTTCTCCGTCATGAGCACGCCCACCGCGCGGATCCCGTTCGTGAACTCGACCACGCCGAAGGCGAGGCTCGGCCGGTCGATCCCCTCGGGGAGGGCGTAGATCCTCGTCCACGTGAGGAGCTTGCAAGGGCCGCCGAGCGGGACTTTCTCGAAGTCGGAATACACGGTCGTCGAGGGATCGCGGCGGTTCCGGCACTTCCGGCAGATCATCGGCGCGGGATAGTAGAGCGCGCCGCACTCGGGGCATCGATACGCGTAGACGTTTCGGTCGACGGCGTAGAGCTCGGTCGTGGTCGGCATGGTCTACTCCTTGGCGAGGATCGTCGCGACGACGTTGTTTCCGAAGCCTCCGAAGTTGACTGCGAGACCGTAGCGCGGGTTCTTCACGCGCCGCCCTTCCTCCGCCTCTCCGCGGAGCTGCTTCACGATCTCGTGGATCTGGGAGACGCCGGTCGCGCCGACCGGGTGCCCTTTCGCCTTGAGGCCGCCCGACGTGTTGATCGGGATGCGCCCTCCGATCTCGGTTTCGCCCCGTTCGATCGCCTTCTTCGCTCCGCCCTTCGGGAAGAAACCGACCTCCTCGCTCTCGGCGACCTCGAGGATGAGAAACGCGTCGTGCAGCTCCGCGAAGGAGATCTCCTTCGGACCGATCCCCGCCATCGCGTACGCCCGCTCGGCGGCGAGCCGAACCGCCTTGAGATCGAGAAGGTCGTCCCGATTGAACACGCAATGCGTGTCGGTCGCCTGTCCGATCCCCGCGATGCGGATCGGTCTCTTCTTGAACCGTCCGGCCGTATCCATCGCGGTAAGCACGACCGACGCGGCCCCGTCGGAAACGGGACAAAGGTCATAGAGACGTAAAGGATCCGCCATCACCGGGTTCACGACCTCCCGGTGCGGTCCGTCATAGATCCCGTCGATGCTCGCCGTCTCCTCGATGTGGGCGAAGGGGTTCTTCTCCGCGTTCTGGTGCGCCTTCACCGCGATCATCGCGAGATGCTTTTCCGTAAGGCCGTGCCGTTCCATGTACGCGCGCGTGAACATCCCGCCGTACGCGGGGAGCGTGAGCCCGTAGGGGTACTCCGCGTCCGGATGCGTGAGCGTGGCGACGAAATCGGTCGCCTTCCATCCGGTCGTTTCGCGCATCCGCTCGCCGCCGGTCACGAGGACCGTGTCCGCCATCCCGGCCGCGATCGCGAGATACCCGCACTTGACCGCGGAAGCGCCGGAGGCGGGGCCGTTCTCGATCGTCTCCGCCATCGCCGGCTCGAGGAAGATGCGCGAGACGAGCGCCGAGGCGATCCCGGTCTGGTTGTTGATCGCTCCCGCCCCCATGTTGGCGACGAAGACCTGGTCGATGCCCCCCTCGATGCCCGCGTCCTTGAGCGCCTCGAGAGACGACCAGGCCATGATGTCCACGAGGTCGTAGTCCAAGCGGCCGAACTTCGTGTGTCCGATCCCGGCGATTCCGACCGCCCTCATCGCTTGAACCCCGGAATCTGCGGGTACTCGTCCGGAAGGACGAGCGTGTCCGCGGTGCGAAGAACCTCCGGCGGGACGGGGCGCGTGCCGGCGAGAAGCCGCGTCTTGTACAGGTCGTACAGCTTCCTGGTGAGCGCGTACGACCCGACGCCGCCGAGCTCGTGCTGGAAATCAGGTCTCGGCTCGAGCTGGTACTCGATCATCCACCGCTTGAAGCCGAGGTAGCTCTCCGCGACGATGAAGACCTCTTCCTGATTCAGGACATCCATGTGATGTTCCATCTTGGCGGCGAACATGTGGGCGCCGCAACGAAGGCCCCGATGGATCGTCAGCGTGTGATAGCTCATTCCGCGTTTCTCGTCGATCATCCGTCCGTTCACGAGGCTCGCGATCACGCCGTCGATCGTGCCGACGAGGCAGTACGGATCGAGCGTGCGGTGGAGATACTGGCTCAAGAGCTCGGCGTACATGCGCGCCGCCACGATGTCGTAGAAATCCTTGCGAACGCGGACGAGAGGTTCGATCGCCTCGAGAAGAATTGGGATGTCGTCCCCCTCGGCCTGGCGCACGACGAGAGTCTTGCCGGACGCGAGGACGATCATTTTCGGAGGATAGGGCGGCATCGCCCGCGCGGGCGGCCGGAGCCTCTTCTCGAGTTCGTCCAGGATCATGAACGCTCCTTTCGCGAGAGGGGGCGGGCGCCGGAACCGAGCGGGACGAACGGATCGACGCCCGCCCTATGATCGTAAGACGCGCGCCGTGTTCGGCGCAAGAGGCGTTCGCGTGAACCGTGCTACCGCCGGACGCGAATAGAGACCGAGTCCCGGCCCTTCCATTCGGTTTCGAGAGTCCCCTCGTCGAGGAGAAGCCGGACGAACGTCTTCCTCTGCGGCTCTTTCCAGTACCCGTCGACGATGCGCGAGGCGAGGCGCACGACGCCCCGCGTCTCTCTCGCCTCGAACTCGGTGATCCGAAACGCTCCTTTCCGGTACTCGAGGCTTTCTCCGTCGTCCTCGTAGAGGGTCCCCTTCGCGCGCCCTTCGGCGTCCAGCCGGACGAGGAGCGTGAGCGGATCGAGCGGCTTCTCTCCGGTGTGCTGCATGACGGGACCGATCGGGACGATCGCCCCGCCGCGAATGTAGAGCTCCGGAAGATCGGGATCCTCTTCGCCCGCGGTCTCTTCCCACGGGATCTTCTTCCAGTCGCCGATCGGCATCACGGGCACGCGGTCGCGCTTCGGGGTCGTCCGCGCCGAGACGAGAAGGTCCGCTCCGAGAAGGAACGCGTCGTCCTCGGATCGAAGATCCGGGTCGGAAGGGTCGGCGAAGAAGAGGGGTCTCGCGACCGGAAGCCCGGTGAGCGATGTCTCGCGGAAGACGGTGTAGAGATACGGCATCAAGCGGTAGCGGCGCTCGATCGCCCGCCGGCACGTCGCCTCGGTTTCCGGCCCGAACGACCACGGCTCCTTATCGATGTTCCCCTTCGCGGTGTGTCCCCTCGCGAACGGAAAGAGCGCGCCGATCCCCATCCATCGCGCGAAGAGCGCGGCGTCCCCCGCTTCGGCGAAGCCGCCGATATCCGGCCCGCTGAACGGCTGGCCGGAGAGCCCGAGGTTCAAGACGTTCGGGATCGAGACGTCCAAGTGGTACCAAGTCGCCAGGTTGTCGCCGCTCCACGCCGCCGCGTAACGCTGTCCGCCGAGATGGTTCGCGCGTGAAAGAACGAACGGCCGCTTGTCGGGGCGCGCGAGAAGAGCGCCCTCCCGGGTTGCGCGCGCCATCAGCATGCCGTACGCGTTGTGATAGCGCGCGTGCGTGTCCGCTCCGCCGAGCGCCTCGTCCGCCCGGTGGATGTTCGAGAGGGGCATCGTCTTGTCCCACACGTCGAAGACCGCCGGCTCGTTCATGTCGACCCAAACCCCCCCGATCCCTCGCGCGAGGAAGTCCGCGACGAGATTCGCCCACCAGTCGCGCGCCGCGGGAAGCGTGAAGTCGGGGAAGACGCATTCGCCCGGCCAGACCCGCCCCGTGTACGGGCTTCCGTCCGCGCTCTCCACCCAGAGATTCCTCTCGCTTCCCGTGTCGTACACGCCATACCCGTCTTCCTTCTTGATGCCCGGATCGAGAATCCAGACGGTGTGAAAGCCCCGCGTGCGCAGGTCCTCGTTCAGGCCGAGCGGATCCGGGAAGCGGGTCGGATGAAACGTGAAGGATCGAAAGCCGTCCATGTAGTCGATATCGAGCCAGACCACATCGCACGGGATTTCCTTCTCACGAAACGCGCGCGCGATCTCCCGCACGCGCTCATCCGGAAAATACGAATAGCGGCATTGGTGGTAGCCGAGCGCCCAGAGCGGGGGAAGCGGCATGTGTCCGGTGAGATCGGCGAGCGCGCGCACGACCTCGTCCGGGGATTCGCGGTCGATCGCGAGCACCGCGAACGGCGGACCTTCGGTGATGAAGAGGATGTCCCCCGCGAGGTCGAGATGGCTCCGGTAGGTCGTTTCGAAGAGGAGCCCGAACGCGGTTCCGTCCGCGCGGACCGCGAGCACCCAAGGATGCGATTGATAGAGATGAGGGGTTTCGTCTCCCCATCCGAACGCGTCGTGATTCCAGAGCGTCGTTCTCCGCCCGTTTCGGAGAAGCGGTCCCGGGACCAAGCCGGTCCCATACAGGCTCGTTCCCTCGTCGATCCTCACGCGGACGCCGTTCCGATTGTGAAGATTCTCGAACCGCGGCCGCACCGGGAAGTCCGCAGGCGCGGGCTGGATCTCCGCGAGCGGTTCCCGGAGCGCGATCGACGGCGCGGCGCCCGCCCGCGCTTCCTCCGATTCGTGGAAGCGGACGATTCGTTCTCCGACGAGATAGGCCGCCGGGTCGGCGAGCGCCTCGGACCCGATCGCGAGCGCGAGAATCACGAAGAGGAATCGCAGGGCGAACCTCGGCGCGATCGATTCGGAGCTTCTTTGTTTCTTCCTTCTCATCGTTGGTCCGCTCACCCCTCAGGATCGAGCGCGGCTCCTCGTTCGTCGAAAGGCCCCCGCTCGATCGGTTCGACCCATTGTAACCGAGGAGCGTCTCCGACCCTCCCGCGAAAAGGGGAGCCGCTCGGCCGGCCGTCCGAGCGGTATCTCCGGATCGCGTTGTGCCGCAATGGATTAAGAGGTCTAAAAAGGCGGTTTCCGCCTTCCCGAAGCGGTTCTCCCCCGGGCGTCTCTCCGGTATACTCGTTCCCGAATCGGGCGAGGGTCTTCCAGCCAGCCAAGGAGTCGAACATGGCGTTTGAATTGGGACCGAGGCGCGGGATCGTTGTCGCAATCGCCGGCGAGATAAAAAAGGCGGACCCCCCGCTTTCGGATGAAGACGCGGAGCACTTCGAGACATTCGACCTCATCTATCGATCGCTTTGCGCGCTCTTGTACAACTACGTCCCGATGTCGGGACATCCGGGCGGATCGATCTCATCCGGCCCGTTCGTTCAATCGCTTCTCTTCGATGCGATGGACTACGACCTCTCCGATCCGGACCGCGTGGACGCGGATCTCATCTCCTACGCGGCGGGGCACAAGGCGCTCGGTCTCTACGCGATGTGGGCCCTTCGCAACGAGGTGGCCCGGATCGGCGCCCCGGAGCTTCTCCCGAAGGACGAGAGGAAACAGCTTCGTCTCGAGGATCTCCTCGGTTTCCGGAGAAACCCGGTCACCGACACCCCATTGTTCAAAAAGTTCAGCTCCAAACCACTCGACGGGCATCCTACTCCGGCGACCCCGTTCCTCCGTCTCTCGACGGGAGCGTCGGGGGTCGGCGTGGCGACGTCCCTCGGGCTCGCGTATGGGGCGAAGGACTACTACGGCGCCGCGGCACCGCGCGTCCACATCGTCGAAGGAGAGGGAGGAATGACGCCGGGGCGCGTGGCGGAGGCGCTCGCGGCGGCCGGCACCGCTTCTCTCGACAACGTCTTTCTTCATGTCGACTGGAACCAAGCCTCGATCGACACGAACCGTGTCTGCCGCGAGGGTACGACGCCGGGCGACTACGTGCAGTGGGATCCGATCGAGCTTCTCCATCTGCACGATTGGAACGTCGTTCGCGTCGAGGAGGGGAGGGACTTCCGCCGTGTTCTCGCCGCGCAGCGGAAAGCGCTTTCGATCGACAACGGACAACCGACGGCGATCGTCTATCGAACGGTGAAGGGTTGGAACTACGGCATCACGGGACGCGCCTCGCACGGAGCGGGACACAAGCTCTGCTCCGACGGGTTCTACGAGGCGCTCGATCAGATCCGTCCGGTGATCGAGCCGAAGCTTCCGCGCTGCTGCGAGGGGGAGCTGCGCTGCAACGGTCCCGACGGCCGCGCGGTGATGGAGGAGTGCTTCTGGGAGGCGCTCGAGCTCATCCGGAGAGCATTGGAGACCAATCGAGAGACGGTCGACTTCCTCGCAGGCCGCCTGGTCGAGGCGCGGGAGCGCTTGAACCGCCTCGGGAGACAGCCGCGCAAGGACGCTCCGAGCGTCGAGAAGATCTATCGGATCGCCTCCGAGTCGGCGGCGAGAGTCCCGGCGGAGCTCGCGCTGAAGCCGGGCGCGTCGACGACCCTTCGCAACGAGCTCGGACGCGCGCTCGGCTACTATAATAAGGAGAGCGGCGGCGCCCTCTTCGCGGCCGCGGCGGACCTTCTCGGTTCCACCAGCATCAATCTCGTGAACGACGGCTTCCCCGACGGCTACTATCACTCGAAGATGAACCCGGACGCCCGTTTGCTTTCGATCGGCGGGATCTGCGAGGACGCGATGTCCGGGATTCTCGCGGGTCTCTCCACGTACGGGCGGCATATCGGGGTCGGCTCTTCTTACGGCGCGTTCCTCGCGCCTCTTGGGCACATCTCGGCGAGGCTGCACGCGATCGGGAACCAGGCGCGGCGCGAGCTTTCCAAGGAGCCGCACAAGCCGATGGTTCTCGTCTGCGCCCACGCCGGGTTGAAGACCGGCGAGGACGGCCCCACGCACGCGGATCCGCAGGCGCTCCAGCTCCTTCAGGAGAACTTCCCCGCGGGAACCGTCGTCACGCTGACGCCTTGGGATTCGGCGGAGGTCTGGCCGCTTCTTGCCGCCGCGCTCGCGAAACGGCCGGCGGTGATCGCGCCGTTCGTGACGCGTCCGAACGAGATCGTTCCCGACCGCGCGGCGCTCCGTCTCGCCCCGGCCGAGGAGGCGGCGAAGGGGGTGTACCGTCTCCGCGCAGCGAAAGGCAAAGCGGACGGAACGGTGGTGTTGCAGGAGAGCGGGGTCGCATGCGCGTTCGTCGAGGGGGCGCTTCCTCTCCTTGACAAGGAAGGAATCGATCTCGACGTCTACTACGTCGCGAGCGCCGAGCTCTTCGACATGCTTCCGAGAGAGGAGCGCGAGAGGACCTTTCCCGAGGAGCGCGCGAGCCGTGCGATGGGGATCACCGGCTTCACGCTTCCGACGCTCTACCGCTGGGTCGTGTCGGAGCGCGGGAGGAAGCACAGCATGCATCCGTTCCAGAAGGGGCATTTCCTCGGGAGCGGGCAGGCGGACATGGTGCTCAAGGAGGCGGGACTCGACGGGAGGAGCCAATTCGAGGCGATCCGGCGTTTCGTCGCCTAGCGCTCTTCGGTAGTTCGTTCGTGTGTGAACGATCGGTTTTCGGTTCAGGGCGGAGGGTGCGGATCCATGAGCGTGGAACTTCGGGAACACGAATCGGCGCTGGCGGCGATCGTCTCCTGGGGGGCGATGGAGCCTCTCCCTCAAGAGATGTCGGTCCGCCTTCTTCGGGCGGCCGAGGAGCTCGTCGCGTCCGGCGGGGCCGGCGCGGTCGATCCCGTCTTCTGGCACGAGTATCTCGACCGGACGCGCCGTTCGTTCTTCCTTCGAAGCTTGCCCGACCGCGCGCACCGCGTGCGTTGGGCGGAAACGGCCGCGACGGCGATCGAGATCTCGGGCTACACGCTCGAGATGCTTCTCGAGCAGCGCCTTCGCGCGCACCCGGATCGGCCGCTCCTGCAAGAGGGGGCGGCCGGCGAGCCGAGACGCTGGAGCTACTCCCAGGTCGCTCGGCGCGCGCGCGCCTTCGCCGCTGCCTTTCTCCAAGTCGCGGACGGCTCGCCGCGCGTCGCGATCCTCTCGGAGAACTGTGTGGAGGGAGCCTGCGCGGATCTCGCGTGTCTTATCCACGACATCCTCGTCGCGCCTCTCGATCCGCACTTGAGCGCGGAGACGATCGCTTGGGTCTTCAACGAACTCCGCATCAACCTCGTCGTCACGGACTCGGACGAACGGCGAGCGCGCCTCCAGGAAATCCGCTCGTCGGTTCGCGAACCGTACACGATCCTTCTGCTCGACAGCGAGGCGAAGCCGGCGGATCCGCGGGAGGCGGTTCTCGAGGACCTCGCCTCGCGCCTCTCGCGCGAGACAATCGATCGCCTGCTCGACGCGCGAAAGCGTCTCGGTCCGCGTGAAGCGGCGACCGTCATGTTCACCTCCGGATCGACCGGCATGCCGAAGGGAGTCGTCTTCAGCCGGCTCAACCTACTTTCCAAGCGGTTCGCGCGCGCTGCGGCCCTTCCGGCCGTCGGCGAGGAGGAGGTGCTCTTCTGCTACCTCCCGCTCTTCCACACGTTCGGCCGCTTCCTCGAGCTGATGGGGATGCTCTTCTGGGGAGGGACGTACGTCTTCGCAGGAAACCCGTCGAAGGAAACTCTTCTCGCCGGCCTTCGAGAGGTCCGCCCGAGCGGGCTCATCGGGATTCCGCGGCGATGGATGCAGATTCGCGAACGCGTGCTGGAGATCGCCGGAGATCGCTCGCCCACGGTCGAGGATTTTCACGAGGTCGTGGGCGACCGGCTCCGATGGGGCCTCTCCGCCGCGGGTTTCCTCGATCCGAAGGTCTTTCACTTCTTCCAGAGGATGGGCGTCGAGCTCTGCAGCGGCTTCGGCATGACCGAGGGGACCGGCGGGCTCACGATGACGCCGCCCGGAGAGTACGAGGACAACACGGTCGGCATTCCGCTCCCTCTCGTCGAGGCGCGCCTCAGCGAGGAAGGGGAGCTCCAGGTCGCCGGACCGTACATCGCCGCGTATCTCGACGAGCCCCCTCCCGCGCCCGGCGAGAAGAGATGGCTCCGGACCGGCGACATCTTCCGCGAGCGTCCGAGCGGCTATCTCGAGATCGTCGATCGCATCAAGGACATCTACAAGAACAGCCGCGGGCAAACGGTCGCGCCTCGGCGGGTCGAGTCGAAGTTCACGGATGTCCCCGGAATCAAGAACACGTTTCTCGTGGGGGACGGACGCGATTTCAACGCGCTCCTCATCGTTCCCGACGAGGAAGACCCGGTTCTCCGCGCCATTCCCGATCCGGAGAATCGCCGCGAGTATTTCGATCAGATCGTGACCGCCGCGAATCGAGATCTCGCGACGTACGAGCGCGTGGTGAACTTCGCCGTGA
This sequence comes from Candidatus Eisenbacteria bacterium, assembly GCA_016867715.1. Classification (NCBI taxonomy): domain Bacteria; phylum Candidatus Eiseniibacteriota; species Candidatus Eiseniibacteriota bacterium. Next base: position 22,997 of record VGIW01000007.1, read on the forward strand.
TTGAACGCGATTTCGATCAGGAGCACGGCGAGCTGACCCCAAAGCGATCATTCAAACGTAAAACGATTGAAGCGAACTTCGCCGGCGTGATTCACGAGCTGTACAGGAGCGACTCGGTTCTTCTCGAGGCGGGGGGCGTGAGAGCGCGGATCCCGCGCTGGTTCTACCGGGATCTCGGGATTCTCGAGACCGATATCGTCGCGGTGAGCACGGGGCTCGTGAACCGGGTGAGCCGGATGGCGCTGCCGCTCGCCGCGCCGGAGGGATCTCCCGGCGTTCTGGTGGGCGATCTCGAGTACGTCGTCCCGGAAGGCCCGATCGACCTCGGTCTCTTCGCGCGGCAGCCGGCGCTCTGGATCGGCAATCCTTCCCTCGTCGCCTTCTCGCCGTGCAAGGAGGGATGGGATCTTTCCCTCGGCGATGTCTCTCCGCAGGTCCTTCTCCCGATTCGGCGCGCGGAGGAAGCGAGGGAGGACCCGGCGCGAGATCTGCCCGCGACCGGAGGACGCAGGCTTGCGGAGATCAACCGGCTCTCAGTGCTCGCGCTCTATGCGAAGCCGAAGGAGTCGATCGAAGCGCTGCGCCGGCTCGGCGAGGCTCTCGGATCGGTCGATCTTCGCGTTGGAAGCGTGATTCGAAGACGCATCGAGGCGCTCGCTCGCCATCCGGACTTTGAGGTTCGGTGTCTCGCGTATCGCACTCTGCTTCTCGACGAGCCGATGCCGGACTACGGAGAATTGCTCCCGTCGTTCGTCCTCTCCGGTCTCCCGTTCCTGAACGAGGAGAGCATGGAGGAGATCGCGCGCGCGAACATCGAGCGCCGCCGGCTCGAGGCGCTTCGCATGCGCTTCCTCAGCTACCGGAATCAGCTCGGGTGGCCGGCGACGCCCGCGGTGCGCGCGCAGTTCGAGGTGTTCTTCACGCTGCTCGCCAATTTCGCGCGCTACCACCCCGAGTACTACGCGGCGGTTCGGTCGGAGCTCGTCACCTGGATCCAGCACAAGAGCGATCCGGATCTCGCCCGTTCCGCGGAGCTCGTGTTCATGCAGCTCGCCGACTGGCATCAGAGGAAGCTCGCTGTCGAGGCCAGGGACGAGGGTCCGGAGGAGTGGAAAGGGAAGATCGTTCTCGAGGACGGGCTTTCGGCATCCGAGGTGAAGCACATCGAGACCGTTCTCGTGGGGACGACCTTTCTCAAGGAATCGGTGGCGCTCGCGTTCGACGCGGAGGCCTTCGACGTCCGGGAGGTGCCGCCGGACGGGATCTGGATCTCCCGCGTGCATTCGCTTCACGACCACCGTCTCTATCGGGTGAGCATCAACACGGTCAACGACAAACACTACGACCTCCTGCTCCTGCTCCGCCCGGATCTCGACATGTCGATCGTTCATGACACAAACTTCTGGATGATCGCGATTCGCGGTTATCCGGAGGGCACCCCGGCCGTGCCGCGCTTCGGCATCTGCCGGCCGGAGCTCGGCGCGATCTCTCTCGCGTTCGTGAGCGATCTCACCGTATGGGAGCGGATCCGCGAGGCCGCCGATTCCTCGGAATTCCAATCCGTGTGCGGGACCTGGCGGAGCCTCTTCGTCCGCGGCATGGCGGCGTTCTTCCTCGGATGGCGAAACAGCGGCCGCAGGATCGTGCCCGGAGCCGTGAATCCGAAGAACGTGGCGGTCTCTGAGCCGGACTTCCGCGAGGGCGCTGTGGTCCTTTCTCTCGCGGGATGGAAGCCCTATCGGAGTCCGGTCGATCTCGTCGGCCCCATGCTGCGCAACTTCTTCCGGCAGATCGAGCACCACTATCCGCGCTGCCGCCAAGGGCTCGACATCGGCTGGATCTTCGATGCGTGCGTCGAGGGGCTCGGGCAGGAAGAGGGACGGCGATTCCTCGAGGATTTGCGGTCGCGGATCGGTATCGAGGAGCTTCCGGGGGACGCGAAAAGGCTCGCGCGGTCGCTCGACGATTTTCTCGATCGCGTGCGCCGCGAATACCATCTTCCAGTCCCGCTCCGATGCGCGATCGATCGCTACGGCGAGTGGGAACGAGCCGATCCGGAAGCGACTTGGAGCGCGAAGCACCAGATCGTTCGCGAGCTGTTCCGTCTCTATCGGCTTTCTCGTTTCGGGGCGCTCGCCCGCTACACGCTCTACCGCCGCACGGTCTTCGCCTCGGCGCCGCCCGACGTGATCGAGCCCTTCGATCGGCTGCTCGGGCGCATGTTCCGCAATCCATCCGAGCGCCCGACGCGGATGGTCGAGCTATCCGATCTGCAGGCGTCCGTCGCGGGGGACGGGGAGCAGAGAGCGGTCTTCAGCGGGCTCGTCTTCCCGCAGGCGCGGGCGGCCGTCGAGGTCGTCGCGGTGGGCGATCTCGACCGGAAGCACGTCATCGTGCGGTCGGAGCTGATCGACGAGAGAGGGGAGAAGTACACGGTGCGCGAGCCGGTCGAGCCGGCGGAGATCGGACAGCTGGTCGGTCTGATCATCCAAGGGGGCTTCCCGAACATCGTTTCGAAGAACGACAGGTACCTCGTCGCGATCGACGGACAGGAGCGGGTCGTCGGAGGAGTCTTCTACAAGCTGCACGATCCGAAGGTCGCGCATCTCGACGGGATCGTCGTCGCCGCGTCCCTCCGGAGGCGCGGGATCAGCGGAGCTCTTCTCGAGGATTTCTGCTCCCGCATGGCGGGCCAAGGGATCGAGGTCGTCACGACCCACTACTTCGCGCGGCGCTTCTACCTCGCGCACGGCTTCCATGTGGACAAGGCATGGGGAGGGCTCGTTCGATTGCTTAATACATAAACATGTCCCGGCGGAAACGGCCGCCTCGCGACCGGAAGGCGCATGCCGGCGCGGCCCGAGTACAACCGCAAGATCCGAGAGCATCATCAGCCGCGGTCGGCGCGGACAGCGACTCGAAACCGACCGCAAGGAGGTCCGGATGCGTCATCTCGCGTGGATACTGCTTCTCTCCTTCTCTCCCGCGCTCGCCGCCATCGATCCGCCGTCCGTTCTCGATCCTGAGGAAGCGATCGCCCTCCTCGCGGGCGCGGACGCCTCCCGGTACGCGGGGAACGACCGCGTGGTCGTCTTCGATCGGACGGAGGTCGACGTCGAGGAGACCGGTCTTTCCCATCGCTACGACCACCGTCTCGTGAAGGTGCTGGATTGGTCCGGCGCGCGCGCCCAGGCAACGCTCCGCTTCGACTACGATCCGGCGTCGAACATCGTCGAGATTCTCGCGGTGCGCATCCACCGCGCCGACTCGACCATCGTGGACATCGATCCGGCCTCCGTCGTCGACGCCACCGCACCCGCGCACCTCATCTATTGGGGCGGCCGCATGAGGGTGCTCGGAGTCGGCGCGCTCGAGCCGGGCGACGGGGTCGAGACGATCACCTACAAGAAAGGGTTCCAGATCGCCTATCTCGACGCGGAGACCGAGGACGAGCGCTATATCCCTCCGATGCGCGGCCACTTCTACGAGGTCCTTCTCTTCCAGGAAGGTCTTCCCCTGATCGAGAAGTCGTACACCGTTCATCTCCCGAAGGACAAGCCGCTCCAGTACTCGGTCTACAACGGCGAGGTGATGAGCAGTCTCACCTTCGGCGAGGATGCGCACATCTACCGCTTCTGGAGGGCAAACGTCCCCGCGCTGAAGCGCGAGCCGGGCATGCCGGACGTCTCGGACGTCGTCCCGAAAGTGGTGATGGCGACCGTGCCCGATTGGGAGGAGAAAAGCCGCTGGTTCTACGCCGTGAACGAGGATCGCGATATCTTCGGCTGGAACCTCGAGATCGAAGAAAAGGTGAACGAGATCACCCGCGGCTTGAAGACCGAGGACGAGAAGATCGCCGCACTCCTTCACTGGGTCGCGCAGAACATCCGTTATAGCGGCCTCAACATGGGAGAAGGAGAGGGGTACACGCTCCACCCGAGCACGATGACATTCCGCGACCGTTGCGGCGTGTGCAAGGACATCGCCGGAATGCTGGTCACGATGCTTCGCGTGGCCGGCTACCCGACGTTCGCGGCGATGACGATGGCGGGCTCGCGCGTCGAGAAGATTCCCGCGGACCAGTTCAACCACTGCGTGGTCGCTCTCCGGAAGGAGGACGGTTCGTATCTGATGCTCGATCCGACGTGGGCTCCGTGGAACAATCCGATTTGGAGCCGCTGGGAGGGCGAGCAGCACTACGTCATCGGATCTCCGGAAGGAGAGGATCTGATGATGATCCCCGCCTTCGCGCCCGAGGACAACCTCCTCGCCATCCGGAGCGAAGCGAAGATCCTGAAAGACGGCGCGCTCGAAGGAACCCTCGTTCTCGACGGGAAGGGGGCCCTGGACGGACGCATCCGGAACGCCGCGGCCGACCGAGCGAAGCGGAATGTCCGCTTGGGAATCGAGGAGTGGCTCGGCGCGGTTTCTCCCGACATCGAGCTGATCGAGTATCGCTTCACCGATCCGCGCGACTTCACGATCGACTCCTCGCTTAGGATCCGCTACCGGGTCCCGCGGTTCGCCGACCTTCTCGGAGACGATCTCGTCTTCCGCTCCCCCGCGCTCCGTTTCATCGCGGAGAACGCGAGGCTCTCGAGATTGGCGTTCCTGCCGGACAACGAGGAGCGCACGCACGGTGCGTTCCTGTGGGGCCCGCAGAGGATCGCGATCGACGAGACGGTGAACCTTCCCTCCGGCTACAAAGCCGAGGAACCGGAAGGGACTTCCGTCGAGGAGAAGATCGCGGCCGCCAAGCTGAGCTGGGAAGCGAAGGGCGGCGCGCTCGTCCTGAAGGGTGAAACGGTGATCGAGAAACGCCAGCTCACCGCCGAGGAGTATGCCGGCGCTCGAAAGGCCCGAAACGCCGTCGTGGATGCATCGAACAACGAACTCTATGCCAAGCGATAGTGAGGTGATCGACGTGAGGAATCGAATTCGGCTCGCTCTTGCTCTTCTCTTCTTCGCTTCCGGCGCGATCGCCCCTCTCCTCGCGCAATCGGCGGGGATCGGCCCGCTCTCCGACGAGGAGATCCTTCGGCGCGTCCGAACGGCGCCCGCCGAGAACTCGAAGCCCGATCTCGACGCGCTCGTTCTCTTCGACGGCGTCTTCGTCTCGTTCCGGGACGGGAAGGCCGAGATGCGCCGCCAGCGTCTCACGAGGATCTACACCGAGTGGGCGATGGACGAGCTCGGGGATCCCCGCATCGCGCACGATCGAAGCCGCCAGGAGCTCGTGATTCACGCGAGCCGCACGGTTCTCGCGGACGGCCGGATCGTGGACGCACCCGAGAACGCGTTCAACGATGTGACGCCCGACGGGCTCGATCGTTCGACCGACCATATCGACATCCGCGAGATGGTCGTGACGCACACCGGGCTCGAACCGGGCGCGATGGTTCTTCTCGATTGGACGGTGCGCGACACGGTTCCGCGGGAACCGCACCCCGGTTTCGCGATCTTTCCTCACGGGAGCTACCCGGTCTTGGAGATGACGATCGCGGCCGAGGGTCTTCACGGCGAGGTCGTCCGTCCCCGCGACGCGCTCTTCGACATCCCCGACGCGGGCAAGGAGGCGAGACACCTCGTCTGGCGTCTCGACGACCTGCACGCCGTTCCTCCTCTCCGCGGGCACGAAGGGGATCAGCTCCCGTGGATCGCGCTCTCTCCCTCGGAGTCCTGGGACGAGGTCGTCGGCCCGGTCGCGAGAAGCATCGAGAACGCGGCGGCGGAAAGGGAAGGGCTCTCCGCGGCGATCGAGAAAGTGGAAAAGGAGAAGCCTCTTCTCGGGGACCGCGAGGCGCTGGAGCGGTTCGCCAAGATGGCGGCCGACCGAACGACGCTCGTTGCGTACGGGCCGTGTCGGTATCAGCTCCCGCCGAGAAGCGCGCAAACCCTCCTCGAGAGGGGCACCGCGACCCCGCTGGAAAGAGCCGTTCTTCTTCTCGCCTTCTGCGAGGAGCGCGATCTCGCGGCCGAAATCATCTTCCCCGGCCGGTGGAAGGATCTCCCGGTCCGAACTCCCGCGCTCGGGGCTTTGGGGCATCCGATGCTCCGCGTCGCGGGAGGGCACGGCGAGGTTTGGTGGGTCGATCCGACCGACGGAGCGGTCGCCGCGACCCCGCCGTTCGGTTCAGGGATCGAGTATTTCATAATCAATGGAAAGGAGCCCGTGCGGGAGCGGTCTCCCCTGCACGCGAACCGGGTCGAGATCGCCGTGTATTGGGACCTCGTCTCGGGAGAGGGGAAGTGCGAGGGGATGGTCTCGGGGCCGCACGCGGCGGATCTTGGCATCGAGAACCCCGAGAGCTTCATCGAGAAGTGGCTCGGGGAATGGAGCGAAGACGCGGAGGCGGCAGAGGTCCGCATCCCCGAATCGCGTCCCGGGCGCTTGATCTTCTCCGGAAGCGCGAAGGCGCCGCTTTCCGCTCCGGACGATCGGGGACGAATCCTCGTCGCTCTTCCCGTCGCGCCGATCGCCGTGGGGGATCTCCTCCCCTCGCCGCCGAACCCGGCTCACGGAACGTCCGACCGTCTCCTCTTCTCTCCCGCTCCGGTCGAGGTGAGCGTCACCTGGAAGCTGCGGGCGCCGCAAGACCGCGCGGTTCTCCCGGGCGAAAGCGCGGAGGAAGTGTGCGCGGGGGGCGAGTTCTCATTCCGGCGGAACGGAGAGGGAGAGATAATCGAGGCGAACTACACGCTTCTCTGGGACGGTCGGTCGGTCGGCACGGACGCCTACCGCGAGTTCCGCGCGTTCCGCTCCCGTGTTCTCGACGAGAGGCTGACGCGGATCGTGCTCGAGGCGAAGGAGAAGTAGGCTTCGGATTCCGGGGACGCAACACCCGTTGTGCGAGACACGGGACGGGACGCGCGGGATCCCGATCTCGAACGGAGCGAAAGAGAGATTCCGTCCCTGGAAACGCCCTTCGATGGTGACAGACACGATCCTCCGAGACGGTGTCTGTCACCATCTTTCCATATCCGAGACTACCCCTTCGGGGCTCGTCCCGAGCGGTCCATGCTATCGATCATGCCGCGCAAGAGCTCGATCGGAATCGGGAACAGGATCGTCGAGTTCTTCTCCGCCGAGATCTCGGTCAGCGTTTGCAGGTAGCGGAGCTGGATCGCCACCGGCTCCGCGGCGATCGTATGAGCGGCCTCCGTGAGCTTCCCGGCCGCCTGGAACTCGCCTTCCGCGTGAATCACCTTCGCGCGGCGCTCCCGCTCCGCCTCCGCCTGTCGGGCGATCGCCCGCTGCATCTCCTGAGGCAAGTCGACGTCCTTCACCTCGACCGCCACGACCTTGATCCCCCAAGGATCGGTTCTCTCATCGAGGATCTGTTGAAGCTGCTGGTTGATCTTCTCTCGGTTCGCGAGAAGGTCGTCCAGCTCATGTTCTCCGAGCACGCTCCGGAGCGTCGTCTGCGCCATCTGCGACGTCGCGTAGAGGAACTTCTCCACCGCGACGATCGCCTTCTGGGCGTCCATCACCTGGAAGTAGAGGACGGCGTTCACCTTGACGCTCACGTTGTCGCGTGTGATCACGTCCTGCGGGGGGACATCCATCGCGAGCACGCGGAGCGACACCTTCACCATCCGGTCGATGATCGGGACGAGAAGGACAAGGCCTGGGCCTTTCGAGCCGACGAGGCGTCCGAGCCGAAAGACGACGCCGCGCTCGTATTCGCGAAGAACGCGGACGGCGCTTCCGAAGAGCATGAGGAGGAGGATCAAGACGATGCTGAGAGAGGGGCCGTACATCACGTCTACCCGTCCTTTCTTTCCTGGTCCGCCGGACGGACCTCGAGAACCAAACCGTCCACCTTTTCGATGACGATCCTCGTTCCGGCCGCAACCGGCCGATCCGACACGGCCGACCAGTGCGCGCCCGCGACGAACACGGTCCCCTTCGGCGCGATCTCGGTGCGGGCGACGCCGATCTCCCCGACGAGGCCGCGCCGCCCGGTCGTCGGCTTCTTCCGCCTCGTCCGGAAGGCCATCGCGAGGGCGAAGACGAAGAACGCGACGGTCACCGCCACCGCCGGGAGAACCACCGCGAGCGAAACGCGCAGGAACGGAGCCGGAGAGCGGAAGAGGAGAACCGACCCCAAGACGAGGGCCGCGACACCGCCCGCGGTCAGCACTCCAAAGCTCGGGGTGAACAGCTCCGCCACGAAGAAACCGACGCCGAGAATCATGAGAAGAAGCCCCGTGTAGTTGATGGAGAAACTTTTTAGCGCGAAGAGAGCGAGCACCAGACAGATCGCTCCGACCACGCCCGGGAAGACCGTTCCAGGAGAGGAGATCTCGAAGAACAAACCGTAGAAACCGAGAAGGAGGAGGATGTAGGCGACCGTGGGATCGTTCAGAAAGGCGAGGAAGCGATAGCGCCGGCTCATCGAGAACTCCTCGACGTCGGGGTCCCGCAGCGAGAGCACGAGGGCTTCGCCCTCCGAATCGCGGACCTCCATGCCGTCGAGCTTCTCGAAGAGCTCCGCGCGGCTCGCGGCGACGCAATCGGCGATTCCGATCGCGACCGCCTCGTTCGCCGGGGTCGATTCGCTCGCGCGCACCGCTCGCTCCGCCCATTCCGGGTCGCGGCCCTTCTCCTCGGCGATGCTCCGGAGATACGCCACCGCGTCGTTCGTCGCCTTGTCGGAGAGGGTGGAGTCCATTTGGGCGCCGCCGATGTTCACCGGATGCGCGGCTCCGATGTTCGTTCCGGGGGCCATCGCGACGGCGTGCGCGGCCATCGCGATGAAGGCGCCGGCCGAGGCCGCTCTCGATCCGCTCGGGGAAACATAGACGATGACCGGAACCTCGCTCGAGAGAATCCGCTTCACGATGTCGCGCATCGCCGTGTCGAGCCCGCCCGGCGTGTCGAGCTCGATCACGACGGCGTCCGCGGAGCGCTTCTCGGCTTCGTCGATCGCGTCGACGAGAAAGCTCGAAGCGACGGTTCCGATCACGCCCTGGAACGGAACCCAAAGCACCCGCGGCGGGCGGCCGGAGGGAGAAGCCGCGTCGGTGAGGGAATCGTCCTCCGAGGGAACGCCCGGGAGGGGAAGAAGAACGAGCCCCGCGAGAAACAGAATCGCGCACGCGGCGGCGCGGGCGGACCGGTTCGTCAAGAACTGCATGCGTCCTTCTCGCTTTCCGTCGGTCGATCCGCTCTCCATAGTAATCCTCGGCCGGACGTGCCGCAAGAAGCGAGATCGGGACCGTCTTCGGGGCTCCCGCGCCTCGCCCGAATCCTCGAACGCCGTCTCACCGCGGAAGAGAGATTCCGGACAGACGGCGGAAGAGGGAGACCGCGTAGCCGTCGGTCATGCCGGAGACGAAATCGGTCACGCGGAGGATCTTCTCGTAGTCGCTCGCCGATTCCGGGAAGAGCTCCGGCATCCAGGCGCGGATCCGTTCGTACTCGGGATGCGCGGGCCGGAGCGCGGCGCCGACGAGCCGATCGAGCAGCGCGCCGATCGCCTCGTAGCCGGCGATCTCGATCTCCAGCACTTCCTCGCACTGGTAGCACCGGCGCGCAACGAGAGCGGTGATCGCGTCGATCTTCTCTTTGGACGGGATCGCGTCCACCAAGGCTCGATCGAACGCGCCCTCCAGAATCCCCGCCTCCTCGCGAAGGAAGAGATCCGCCGCCTCGCGAACCAAGACGTCGATCGAGCGGGCGCGGAGATAACCGACGACCGATTTCTCATCGTCCCGGTCCGCGGGAGATGGGCTCTCGCCTTCTCCCGCGATCGCCTCCAGAAGATCGCGCGCGTCATCGTAGCGGATCTTTCCGAGGCGAAACCCGTCCTCGAGATCGAGGATCTGGTAGCAGATGTCGTCGGCCGCCTCGACGAGGAAGGCGAGAGGATGGCGGCACCACCACGCGCTCTTCTCCGAGAGGGGAAGGAGCCCGAGCGCGTCCGCCGCCGTCCGGAAGATCTCCTTCTCGCTTTGGAAGACGCCGAACTTCCGCGCGCTCCGGCGGGGCCCCGGGTCCTCCTCGAGAAGCGATTCCCGCGGATACTTGCAGAACGCGCCGAGGGCGGCGTAGGTAAGACGCAGGCCGCCCCGCCCCCTCGCCATCTGAAGACGCGTGAGAACGCGAAGTCCCTGCGCGTTCCCTTCGAAACGCTTGAAGTCTTCACTTTCCGCGTCCGCGAGGCGCGCGTTCCGGAACCGCTCCGGATCCCGGAACCACGTGCGGATCGCGTCCTCTCCCGAATGGCCGAAGGGAGGGTTCCCGATGTCGTGCGCCAAGCACGCGGCGGCGACGATGTCCCCGAAATCGCGGGGAGCCGCGATCGGGCCGAGGCCGTGCTTCTCGGCGAGGCGCGCCCCGACGAGGGTGCCGAGGCTTCTCCCCACGCAGCTCACCTCGAGGCTGTGCGTGAGGCGGGAGTGGACGTGGTCGTTCTCCGGCATCGGGAAGACCTGCGTTTTGTCGTGCAGCCTCCGGAACGCGGAAGAGAAGACGATGCGATCGTAATCCCTCTGGAACCCGCTTCGCGCGTCCCCGGACGGCGAGCGGCCTCCGCCGAGCCGTTCCTCGGCGAGAAGCCGTTCCCAACGCATCGCTTTCTTCATGAAGCTCTGCCCTCCCGCGAGCGCCCCGAGTCTATCGGTCTTCGGACCGCACGGCAAGGCGCCATTCGTCGGCAGCCGAGAGACGATCGCCGTCTCCGCTTCCGGAATGCGGTGCGAAGAGACCCCGCTTCCGCTATACTGCGCGGGCGGGAGCGACCGATGAAGCAGGTGATGACGATCGCCGGATCCGATTCTGGCGCCGGCGCGGGGATCCAAGCGGATCTCAAGGCGTTCGCCGCGATGGGGGTTTACGGGACCACCGTGATCACCTCGGTCACGGCGCAAAACACGACCGGGGTCACGGATATCCACGATGTGCCGGTCTCGAACATCCGCGCGCAGATCCGCGCGCTCTTCGACGATTTCGACATCGCCGCCGTGAAGACCGGGATGCTCGCTTCCGCGGAGATCGTCGCGTGCGCCGCGGAGGAACTTGGGCGCGCGGGGGAGCGTCCGATCGTCGTCGATCCGGTGATGATCGCGGCGAGCCGGGCGGCGCTCATGCGGGAGGGAGCTTTCCCGGAGCTGATCGCCCGGCTCCTTCCTCTCGCAACCGTGACGACGCCGAACCTGCACGAGGCGTCGGTGCTCGCGGACATGCGGGTCGAGACGAGCGAGGAGATCCGCGAGGCGGCGCGGCGGATCCGCGATCTCGGGAGCCGCTGGGTGCTGGTCAAGGGAGGGCACGGCGAGGGGAAGGAAGCCGTGGACGTCCTCTACGACGGCCGTACGTTTCTCGAGTTCCGGGCGCCTCGTCTTGTGACCCGCTGTGTGCACGGAACGGGATGCACCTTCGCGTCGGCTCTCGCCGCGAGGCTCGCTCTCGGCGAGTCGGTGCCGCGCGCCGCGCGAAACGCGAAGGTCTTCATCACGGAAGCGATACGCCGCGGCATCGAGGTCGGACGAGGCAACGGCCCGACGAACCCGCTCTATCTGTTGCCGGAGTGGACGATTGATGCCTGAACGAACCGGCAGGTCGGAAGGGATTTCCGCGCGAGGGAGATCTTTCACGTATCAAGTCGATATCCCCGGGGGGCGCACATGAACCGGCGGGCGATCGCGATCGGGGATTTTCTGGTCCGATCGCACCATCTCTGGGACTCCCAGTGGCTTTTGCTCGCCGTGGGGGATTTCTCGAAGGGCGACTACAACGCGATGGCGGTTGGTTGGGGGAGTTTCGGCACGATGTGGTCGAAGCCGTTCGCTCAAGTGGTCGTCCGCCCCACGCGCCACACGTTCGAGTTCATGAACCGCCACGCCGGCTTCACGCTCTCTGCCTTTCCCGAGGAGCATCGGAACGACGTCTGGCTTCTCGGAACCTCATCGGGCCGCGATGGCGACAAGATCGCGCGGACGAGCCTGACGCCCGTCCCGTCCTCGCGCGTGGCCGCTCCATCGTTCGCCGAGGCGGAACTCGTCGTCGAGTGCGTGAAGATGTACTGGCAAGACATGGATCCGGCTTGTTTTCTCGTCCCCGAGATCGAGGAGAAGTATCCCGAGCGAGATTATCACCGAATCTACTACGGTGAGATCGTCGCGGTGTTCGGAACGGATCGATTCCGTTCACCGGAGCCGCCCGCGAAGGAATAACCGCCGAGTCCGCCGATCGGAGCGGCCGACGGACGGACGCCAAGCAAGGAGCGAGGAATGGAAGAGAGAGTGAAAAACAACCGGCCGCCGGGATCGCCGACGAGCGGAGAGCCGCATGCAGGCCGCGAGGAGCCGCCTCTCGACCGCAGGCTCGTCCCTGCGGATCGAGCCAAGCGGGCGGGCGCCTTCTTCATCGATTGGTTCATCGGGTTTCTTCTCGGGATGATCCCTGCGATCGGATGGCTGGCGGGGTCGGCCTACATGCTTCTCCGCGACGGTTTCTCGAGCGGGATCCTCGACCGCCGCAGTCTCGGGAAGAAGGCGATGCGCATCCGGCCGGTTGTGCTGGCCGGATCGCCGGTCACGTTTGCCATCTCGGCGCGCCGAAACGTCATCTTCGCGGTTCCGCTCCTTCTTCTCGTGATCCCCGTTCTCGGGCTCGTGCTCGCGCCCGCCGCGTCGATCGTGATCCTCATCATCGAGACCGGGCTCGTTCTCACGGATCGCGACGGCCGCCGTTACGGCGATCGTATCGCAGGGACGCTGGTCGTCGAGTCGGAGGGCTGATCCCCGAGGGCGGAAGAGACCCTTCCCGGAAAGAAGAAGGGCGAGGGACGCGTCGCTCCCTCGCCCGCGACTTCGCGGCAGCCGTTCCTACTTCTTCAAGAGCTCCTCGAACGCCTTCTTCGATTCGTCCCGCACCTTCTCGTGAATGCTTGTGCCGTGCGAATCGATCGTGACGATCACCGGGAAGTCCTCGACGCGAATCACCCAGAACGCCTCGGGCGTCCCGAACTCCTCGAGCTTGTGGACGTCGACGACTTCCTTCACCGATTGGGCGATCGATGTGCCGCAGCCGCCCACCGCGTGGAAGTAGACGGCGCCGAACTTCCGGCACGCTTCCTTGGTCGACTCGCCCATGCCGCCCTTCCCGATCACGCCGCGCACCGTGTAACTCTCGATCACCTTCGCCTGATACGGCTCCTCGCGGGCGCTCGTGGTCGGTCCCGCGGCGACGAACGTCCACTTGCTTCCTTCCTTCCTCACGACCGGTCCGCAATGATAGATGACTCCCTCGCGGAGCAAATCGTCGAGAAAATGAGGCCGCTCTTCCACCATCAGTTTGTGTCCGGCGTCCCGCGCGAGGACGACGATCCCGCTCAAGAGGACCGTGTCCCCCGCCTTCAGCTCGCGGATCTTCTTCTCCGGGATCGGGATTTCAAGCCTCAGCATAGACCGCCTCTCCGTTTCTCAACGTCATCTCCTTGCGCCGGCACGCCCAGCACATATAGGAAACGGCGACATAGAATGTGGCCGGATGACGGTGCTGCTTAGCGGCGAACACGCCGAGCACCGTCGTCTTTCCGCCGAACCCCATCGGACCGATCCCGAGCTTGTTCAGATCGGCGTGAAGCTCCTTCTCGAAGGCGTCGAGGATCGGATCCTCGTTCTTCGACCCGAGGCGGCGGAAGAACTGCTCCTTCGAGAGAAGATAAGAGGTCGAGCGATCTCCGCCGATCCCGATCCCGACGACGCCCGGGGCGCATCCCATTCCCTGCGCTTTGAACACGGCGTCGAGCACGACCTTCCGCACCCCCTTGAGGTCGCGGCCGGCTCCGAGCGCGCCCTCCGGGAGCTTGTACTGCGTCCCGACGTTCTCGCTTCCGCCCCCCTTCAGCATCAGCCTCACCAAGGTCTCGCTCTTCTCCCACGCCTTGAACGACGCGTACGGGGCGTTCGTCCCGATGTTGGTCCCCGAGTTCTTCCCGGTCACGGGATCGACCGCGTTCGGCCGAAGAAGGACCTCCTTCGTCGCCTTCTCCGCGGCGGTCTCGATCGCCTTCCGGAAAGCGATCGTGTCCGCCCCCACCGGGTGATGGACATAGAAGACGAGAGAGCCCGTGTCTTGGCAAATCGGGGTCGCGTTCTCGCGCGCCATCCGAACGTTGTCGAGAATCGCCGCGAAGGTGTTCGCCGCCGTGCCTCCCGGCGGCTCCATCTTCTCCGCGCCCCGAAGCGCCTTCTCCACGTCCGAGGGAAGGTCGGTGGAGGCGCTCCGGATCAGCGTGAAGAGCTGTTCGACCAGTTTGTCGTTCATGCACCACCTCTGTCGGAAGAAACGAAACACATCTTCCGTCGAAACGAGAAATCGCGCGGGCCTTCGGCGAGCGGGAGAGGCCGGCGGGGCGTCTCCCCGCCCGACGCGGGCGGGATCGTCCTACGGGATGAGCTTGCGTTCCTTCGCCGACTTCAGAAGTTCGTCGCGGAACTGAGGAGCCGCGATGCCGATGAGAGCCTCCGCCCGCTCCCGGAGGTTCTTCCCGAAGAGCTGCGCGACCCCGTACTCGGTGACGACGTAGTGAACATCGGCCCGGCTCGTCACGACGCCGGCCCCCATCTGCAGGAAGGGCGTGATCCGGGAACGCTCGCCGTTCTTCGCCGTGGCCGGGAGCGCGATGATCGGCTTTCCGTTCTTCGAGCGGGCCGCCCCGCGGATGAAGTCGACCTGTCCCCCGAAACCCGAGTACACCTTCCAGCCGATCGAGTCGGAACAAACCTGGCCGGTGAGATCCACCTCGATCGCCGAGTTGATCGCCACGAGGTTATCGTTCTGGCTGATGATGAAGGGGTCGTTCACGTACTCGACCGGGTGCGCCTCGATGAACGGGTTGTTGTCGAGGTATTCGTAGAGCTCTTGGCTCCCGAGCGCGAACGTGATGATGACCTTGCCCGGATGGAGCGTCTTCTTGGCGCCCGTCACGATCCCGCTCTGGATGGCGCGCATCGCCCCGTCGGAGATCATCTCGGTATGGATGCCGAGGTCGGCGACCCCTTCCATCGAGGCGTAGACCGCATCCGGAATCCCCCCGATCCCCATCTGGATCGTCGATCCGCTGTCGATGAGGCGCACGATGTGTCTGCCGATCGAGAGCTCGACGTCCGTCGACGGTTTCGATTTCAAATTGGGGAGAGGACGGCTCACCTCGACGATCCCGTGCGTCTGGCGGACGTGGATGAACGAGTCGCCGAGGATGCGCGGCATCCGATCGTTCACCTCCACGACCACCTTCTTCGCGTGTTGGCAGGCCGTCTTGGTCGCGAGGGTCTCCACGCCGAGGCTCATGAAGCCGTGGAGATCGGGAGGAGAGACCTGAACCATTGCGATATCAAGAGGAACGATTCCCTCGCGGAAAAGCCGCGGGATCATGTAGAGGAAGATCGGCATGTAGTCGGCGCGTCCCTCGTTGACCGCCTTGCGGTCCGCGGGGCCCACGAAGAGGGAATTGTGCCGGAAATGCCCTTCCATCTCGGGGCGGGAAAGAGGGTCTTCCCCGAGAAGCAACACGTGATTGAGCTGGACGTTCTCGAGCTCCTCGTAGCGCTCCGCGAGGGCCTCCACGAGGGAGATCGGAATGGCCGCGTTTCCCCCGTAGTAGACCCGATTCCCGCTCTTGACCAACTTCGCGGCGTCCGTCGCCGAGCATAACTTGGACTTGTAATCGTCGAGCCAGTTCATGATCCTTCTAGCTTTCCTTCCGGAGGATTTCCGCCAGCGAAACCTGCGGGATTCCGAGGGCCTCTCCAGCGCGGGCGTTGACCATCTGCCCCTTGTACATGTACGTGCCCCCCGCGAGGCCGGGATCCTCCAGGAGCGCTCTCTCTAGTCCTTTTTCCGCGATCTTCAAGATGAAGGGCAACGCGCCGTCCGCCATGGCGCGCGTGGCGGTCCGGGGAATGTCGGAGGTCATGTTGGGAATGCAACAGTGCACGACGTCGTGCACGCGGTAGGTCGGATCCTCGGGAGTGGTCGGCCGGCTCGTTTCGACGCAGCCGCCCTGATCGATCGACACGTCGATGATCACGCTTCCCGGCTTCATCGCTCGAACCATCGCATCCGTGACGAGAAGCGGAGACCGGCCTCCCGGGATGAGAACCGCGCCGATCAGAACATCGGCGATCGCGGTGTAGCGCTCGAGCCTCGCGACGCCGCCGACGGCGGTCATCACCTGACTGCCGAGCAGGCGCGCGGCCCTTCTGAGCTTGCGGATGTCCTGGTCGATGAGGATGACTTGCGCGCCGCGCGCCACGGCGTGCCGGGCCGCGGTGACCCCGACGGTGCCCGCGCCGAGAATGACGACGGTGGCCGGCGGTAGACCCGGCGCACTCCCGAGGAGAATTCCTCTCCCCCCCGGCTCGTAGCGGAGAAGCTGCGCCGCCGTATCCACCGCCATCTGCCCGGCCAGCTCGCTCAGCGGGAGAAGGGCGGAGAGATCTCCGTCCGGGCCGCGGATGATCTCGTAGCCGATCAGGGTGGCCCGCGCCTCGATCAGCTTCTCCACGAGCTCGCGCGGGGCGACCGCAAGATGGTGGAACGCGCAGAGGACGCTCTCTTCCTTGAGAAGGCCGACCTCCTCGAGGGAGAGGGCGCCGAAACGACAGACGAGGTCCGCGCGGTTGTAGATCTCCTCGGGGCCGTAGACGATCCGGCCGCCCGCGTCGGCGTAGTCCTCGTCGCTGAAATGCGCGGCCTTCCCAGCTCCTCGCTCGATGTAAACTACGCTGCCGCAATCTGTTAGGCGGGCGACGCCGAACGGGTTGAGCCCCACCCGGTGCTCGTGGCGGCTCGTCTCACGCGGTACTCCGATAACCATGTCATCTTCCTCCTCACGCAACCCGAGAATCGTATCGCGAGCGGGAAGCGGCGACAAGAGGTAACCTTGGTCCGAGCCCGGCGCGCTCAGAGAGGCGAAGCGGGAGGAAGCGCGCCGAGATCGTTATGGAGGTCAACAATGAGAGTACGAAATGTTCATCACATCGAGCCGAAGGACGCCGGGATGGCGGGCGTCCGGATCCGGGTCGCGATCGGCAGGGACGAGGGGGCGCCGAACTTCGTGATGCGCTACTTCGATGTCGCCCCCGGGTGTTCGACCGCGGACCACGCGCATGCGTGGGAGCACGAAGTGTACGTGGCGAGAGGGCGGGGCGCCGTCGTGACGAAAGAGGGGCCGGCCCCGATCGGGGCGGGCGACACCGTCTATGTCGCGCCGAACGAGCAGCATCACTTCGAGAATCGCGGGGAGGAACCGCTCGAGTTCGTCTGCGTGGTCCCGCACACGGATTGACTCAGGCAGAGGACCCGCCTATCGTGATTCCGCGCAATGGGTTGCGCCGGACGCCGAGAACGGTCCCGGCGATCGCCGGTCGGCCGCTCGGGGAGTTCCGCTCTTCCCCGCGGGCGGAAAGACGTCTATAATGCGAGGTCGACCTCGGCGGACATCGCCGCGCCTCGCGGCCATCCATTCGGTCGAAACAGAACCTGCAGCAAGAGGGAATCGATATGCCGAGCAACATCGGGAATCCGGAAGAGCGCCGGCTGAGCTTCTCCTGGAGCGACGCGCGCAAGGAACTCGATTTTCCGGAAGATTCGCACAACATCGGGTGGTACTGCTCGGACCGGATCTGCGATCTCGGGATGGGCGAGAAGACCGCGCTCGTCTGGGAGGCGGTGGACGGCAGGGTCGCGCGCTTCACCTTCAACGATCTTCGCGTCTACTCGAACGCCTACGCGAAGCATCTCTCCGGCCTCGGTCTCCGGCCGGGCGATCGCGTGGCGGTCTTTCTGGAGCGCGTTCCGGAGCTCTACATCGGGATGCTGGGAGGCCTGAAGGCGGGGCTCATCATGCAGCCTCTCTTCTCCGCGTTCGGAGAAGACGCGCTCGAAAAGCGGCTCTCGAACGCCGAGACGAGCGCGATTCTGACCTGCCGGAAGCTGACCTTTCGTGTGCGAAAGATTCGGGAGCGTTGTCCGTCCCTCCGGCACGTGATCGTCAGCGATCCGGGCGATCTGTCGTTTCAAGAGGGAGAGACCGCCTTCGGGCTGGAGACGGCGAAGCCGGTCGAGTCGTTCGCGTGTTATCCGGCCGATCCGGAGACCCCGTCGATCCTGCACTACACGTCGGGAACGACCGGCATGCCGAAGGGCGCGCTTCACGTCCACGGGTCTCTTCCCGCCCAAGCGCTCACCTCGAAGTGGGTGCTCGACATCAAGGACGGGGATATCTACTGGTGCACCGCGGATCCCGGCTGGGTGACCGGAACGAGCTACGGGATCATCGGGCCGTGGGCGATCGGCGCGACGCAGTACGTTCTCGAGGCGGGGTTCATCATCGACCGGTGGTACCGCGCGATTCAGGATCAGAAGATCACCGTCTGGTACAGCGCTCCGACCGCCATCCGGATGCTGATGAAAGAGGGGGAGGCGAAGACGAAGCAGTACGATCTTTCTTCACTTCGCCACTTGTGCAGCGTCGGCGAGCCCTTGAACCCTGAAGCGGTCGTTTGGAGCGAGCGCGTCTACGGGCTTCCCTTCCACGACACCTGGTGGCAGACCGAGACGGGGTGCATCCAGGTGACGAACGTGCCGGGGTTGGAGATTCGCCCGGGGAGCATGGGAAAGCCGTTCCCCGGAGTAACGGCGGCGGTTCTCGCCCACGATTTCACGGAGATCCGCGAGCCGAACAAGCAGGGATTGCTCGCGCTGAAGCCTCCGTGGCCGTCGATGTTCCGGACCTACTGGCGCAACCCGAGCGCCTACGAGAGCAAGTTCAAGAACGGGTGGTACCTCACCGGAGACCGCGCCCGGATCGACGAGGACGGATTCTACTGGTTCATGGGGCGCGACGACGACGTGATCAACACCGCGGGGCATCTCGTGGGGCCGTTCGAGATCGAGAGCGCGCTCCTCGAGCACGAGGCGGTGGCCGAGAGCGCGGCGATCGGAAAGCCGGATCCCGTCAACATGGAGGTCGTCAAGGCGTTCGTTGCCTTGAAGGCGGGTTTCGAGCCGAGCAAGAAGCTCGAGATGTCGATCATGAACTTCATCCGCAAGAAGCTCTCGCCGCTCGCGATGCCGCAGGAGATCGAGTTCGTCGAGAAGCTTCCGAAGACGCGGTCGGGGAAGATCATGAGGCGCGTTCTGAGGGCGCAGGAGCTCGGCCAAGAAGTGGGCGATCTATCGACGCTGGACGACAACTAGGAGGAATGGGGCGGCGGACGCCGCGAGGGCCCCAGCCTGGAGGATCGGATACATGAGCGACGACCTGAAGCGGAAGATCATCGAGTTCATTCGGGAAGAGTATCTTGAGGACGACAGCATGGAGCTCAAGGACGACACGCCTCTCATTTCGAGCGGCATCGTCGATTCCTTCTCGATGGTCTCCTTGAAGATGTATCTCGAAGTGGAGCTCGGAATCAAGATGACGGACGAGGAGGCGAGCACCGAGGCGTTCGACTCGGTGAACAGCATCCTCGAGCTGGTGCGGAAGAAGCTGGCGGAGAAGAAATAGCGAGGAGTCTGTTCCGGCGCGGCGGGGCCGACTCGAGCGTCCGGGGTCTTCGCGAGGTGGTCGCATGGCATACACAAGCGCGGTGCGCGAACAATTCCGAAACACGCTGAAAGAGGTCGAGGAGGCGGGGCTCTATAAGGA
The DNA here is from genome assembly GCA_016867715.1 of Candidatus Eisenbacteria bacterium. Lineage (NCBI taxonomy): Bacteria > Candidatus Eiseniibacteriota > Candidatus Eiseniibacteriota bacterium. Next base: position 42,664 of record VGIW01000007.1, read on the forward strand.
CGAGCGCTACATTTGCAGCGAGCAGGGCGTGGAGATCGTCGTCGAGTACCCGCGCGGCTCCAAGCCGATGAAGGTCCTGAATTTCTGCGCGAACAATTACCTCGGGCTTTCGAGCCATCCGGACGTGACGGCCGCCGCGCAGAAGGGGCTCGAGGAACGCGGCTACGGGATGAGCAGTGTCCGCTTCATCTGCGGCACGCAGGACCTTCACAACAAGCTCGAGAAGCGGGTCGCGGAGTACCTCGGAAAGGAAGACGCGATCCTCTTCTCCTCGTGCTTCGACGCGAACGCGGCGATCTTCGAGGTCCTCTTCGACGAGAAGGACGTGCTCCTGAACGACCGATTGATCCACGCGAGCTTGATCGACGGGATCCGCCTCTGTTCGGCTCAGAGGGACAGCTACAAGAACGCCGATTGCGCGCACCTCGAGAAGAAGCTAGAGATGTGGAAGCCTCGCGCCCGGAACATCTGCATCGTGACGGACGGCGTCTTCAGCATGGACGGGATCCTTGCGCCGCTCGACAAGATCGCGGATCTCGCCGACCGGTACGGGGCGATGGTCCTCGTGGACGACAGCCACGCGACCGGCTTCATCGGAAAGACCGGGCGGGGGACGCCGGAGCATTTCGGCGTGATGGATCGGATCGACATCATCACGACGACGCTCGGGAAGGCGCTCGGAGGCGCGAGCGGAGGGGTCGTCGCGGGTCCCCGCGAGGTGACCGAGATGCTCCGCAATCGCGGACGGCCCTATCTCTTCTCGAACGCCGTCCCGCCCCCCATCATTTCGGCCGCGCTCCGAGTGATCGACCTCGTGAGCGAGACGACGAAGCTCCGCGACAAGCTCGAATGGAATGCGCGGTATTTCCGGGAGAAGATGGACGCCGCGGGCTTCCGTCTCGTTCCGGGGGAGACCCCGATCGTTCCGGTCATGCTCGGCGACGCGAAGCTCGCCAACGATATGGCGCGCGAGCTTCTTCAAGAGGGGATCTACGTCATCGGCTTCTCGCACCCGGTCGTTCCGATGGGGAAGGCGAGGATCCGCGTGCAGCTCTCCGCGGCTCACGAGAAGGAGCACATCGACAAGGCGGTCGATGCGTTCATCAAGGTCGGGAAGAAGCTCGGCGTGATTCGGTGAGGACCGACGGATGGCAAAGAGCCAGTGGGCCGCGTTCTTCGACGATCACGCCCCGCGGTACGACGAGAACGTCTTCACGAAGAACACGCTCGCCGAGGTCGATTTCCTGATCGAAGCTCTCGGCCTCTCGCGAGGGGACTCGATCTTGGACATCGGGTGCGGCACCGGGCGACACGCGGTCGAGCTCGCCTCGAGGGGGTTCGACGTCACCGGCCTCGACATCTCGTCCGGGATGCTCGCGGAGGCGAGGAAGCGGGCTTCCTCGGCGGGCGTCGAGGTCGCTTGGGTCCATGCGGACGCGAGGCGCTTCGCCTTCCGGCGCGGGTTCGACGCGGTCGTCTGTCTCTGCGAGGGGGCCTTCGGGCTTCTGACGGACGCCGACGATCCGATCGGCCAACCGCTCGCGATTCTCCGGAACGCCGCGGGTTCGATGAAGACCGGCGCCCGCGCCCTCTTCACCGTCTTGAACGCCATGAGGATGATCCGGAGGGCGAAGGGAGAGGGGGCCGAGGATGCCGAATTCGATCCGATCGCCCTGGCGGAGCGCACCGACTGCTTGCCTCCGGGATCCTCGAGGAAGTACTCCCTCTTCGAACGCGGCTTCGTTCCGACCGAGCTGGTTCTCCTCTTCGGAACGGCCGGTCTCGAAGTGCTCGAGATCTGGGGCGGAACCGCGGGAAACTGGGGGAGGCGTCCGATCGATCCGGACGAGTACGAGATCATGGTTCTGGCGCAGAAGCCCGAGCGTCCTCCCGCTCCCCCCTTCGGCTTCTTCGCACGCCGTGAATTCGGTACCTGATACCCCATTTCGATACCCCATTTCACGGAAGGAGTCCGCCGTGCAGCTGGACAGGCATCGGAAGATCGGGTATCAGGTGCCGAATGTGCGCGGGATTCGACGCCTGATTTTCGGTGGAGCGGGGATCGGGCGGTTCGCTACACTCTTCACATGAAGCATCGCCTTCCGCCGATCAGCGAGATGGAGCGGGCCTGCCGCGAGCGCGACGCCTCCTACGACGGGATCTTCTTCCTCGCGGTGCGAACGACCGGCGTCTTCTGCCGCCCCTCCTGTCCGGCGCGGAGACCTCTTCCCCGCAATGTCGAGTACTTCCCGAGCGCTCGCGAGGCCTTGAAGGCCGGCTATCGGGCCTGCATGCGCTGCCGGCCGGCGGACGCCGACGTTCGACCCGAGTGGGTTCGGGCTCTCCTCGAGGAAATCGACCGCGCGCCGTCCGGTCGAATCACGGAGGAGGATCTTCACGAGCGCGGCATCGATCCCTCAACCGCGCGGAGATATTTTATGAAGCATTATGGGATGACGTTTCAAGCGTTTGCTCGATCGCGCCGAATGGGAGAGGCGCAGCGTGTCTTGCGGGGCGGAGGGGCCCTCGACGACGCGGTCTTCGAGTGCGGATACGAATCGCACAGCGGATTCCGGGACGCGTTCGCGCGCGTTTTCGGGAAGCCGCCGGGGAGGAGCCGTGCGTCGGAATGCGTCTCGCTCGGGTGGTTTCCGAGTCCTCTCGGGCCGCTCGTCGCCGGTTCCATCCCGAGCGGAATCTGCCTTCTTGAGTTCGCCGATCGTTTCCTCGCGGAACCGCGCCTCGCGTCCGCGCGGAGAGCGTTCCACATCCCCCTGGTCCCCCGCTCCACCGATCTCTTGAAGAGGCTGAGCGAAGAGGTTTCCGGATACTTCGCTCGGGAAGTGCGCCGCTTCACAGTACCGCTCGTCTGCTCGGGGACCCCGTTCCAACGGAGAGTCTGGGACGAGCTCCTCAAGATCCCATACGGCGAGACGCGCTCTTACGACGACCTTGCCCGCGCGATCGGCTCTCCGGCGGGGCGGCGCGCGGTGGGAAGCGCGAACGGTCGAAACCCGATCGCGATCGTGATCCCGTGCCACCGGGTGGTGAACAAGGACGGACGCCTCGGCGGGTACGGAGGCGGTCTCAGACGAAAGCAATATCTCCTCGATCTCGAGCGCGCGGGAACTCACCCAGCGAGGACGGCCTGATCGTCGGTCGACGGCGGACGCTCGCCGCCGCCACCCGCCGTGGTGGCGTTGGTGGACGGCGGGTCACTCCTTCGCGCCGCATGCGCGAAGGAGCTTCCTCGCCACCCCGTCGCTCTTCGCGACGGGGAGCTCCGGCTCGGTCGTGTCGGCGGCTGTCCGTTCGATGCTCGTTCTTGCCCGCCGCGGCGGCCTGGGGGAGGGAATAGGCTAGCCCCTGAGCGCGACGGTGAGCACCATGATCACGATGCCGATCAGCGCGCCGCCCGCGATCACTCCGGCGCAGATCGTCTCCTGGTTCGCCACGATGTTCACGTTCATCCACGACTTCGGGTTCGTGAAGCGCCGCGCGAGCAGCCAAAAGATGAACGCCCCGAGAAACATCAGCCATGAGTCGGAGAAGCGAAGCACGAACGCGAGCCCCATCCCGACTCCCGAGATCGGCCAGCGGTTCTTCGTCGTGATCTTCAGCACCTCGAAGAGAATCCCGAGCGTCGCGCCGATCACGACGGCGACGAGCGCGGTGACGTGCAGGATGCTGAAACCTCGCGTGAGCACCTCCGCGACCGCTTTCCAGATCATCGCCGCGATCATCGGGAGGCGGTCCGTGCCGAACACCTCGATGTTCCCGCGGAAGAGTGCGTAGTAGAAGATCGGCGTGCAGGCGAAGCCTCCCGCGATGATCCCGAGCACGTGGCCCATCGCCTGAAGACGCGGTTTTCCGCCGAGCATGTAGCCCGGCTTGATGTTCATGAGGAGGTTCGACGCATGCCCCGCGACCTCGCCGGTGATCCCGGCGGTGATGAGGTTCGTCGGCGCGTTCCCCGGCGCGAGGCCCGCGTACGTGAGCTGCGTGAGCTTGCCGAGCGCGCCCGTCGGCGTGATCGCAGTGAGGCCGGTCGCGTTGGCCGCGATCAGCGTGAACACGAACACGAGCGGGATCGCGACGACCCCGAGCCACCAGGAGATTTGGAAGAACGCGAGCCCCATCAGAACGATCACCGCCCCGATGACGGGAATCCCGATCGCGAAGACCTTCATAGGGAGCTCGATGTTTCGGAGAAGATCGGCCTCCGCCTCGGCGCTCTTCTTTCGCCCGATGTTCTTGAACGCGGCGAGGAGCATCTGGGGCTTCGAGAAGAAAGAGAAAAGCGAGGCGGTCGTCATCATCGCCACGCCTCCCCAGAGAGACCACATCGTGATCCCGCGGAACCCGGTCTCCGTGATGATCCCCTTCTGGACGAGGATCGGGGCGAGGATGAAGTAGTTCAGCACCGCCCCGATGATGAGCGAAACGCCGGTGCGGATCCCCATCAGCCCGCCCGCGCCGATCATGACGATCTCTGTGTCCCAGCGAATCGTGAGGTCGCGGAGCGGGGTTCCGAGAAGCTTCGGGGTCGTGAACGAGTAGACGAAGTCATCCCAATGCTGCCAGTAATTGTTCACCCATTCGCCGAAACGGCGCGCGCCGAGCGCGATCCAAAGCCCGCCGTCCCGGATGAAGTTGATCGCTCCGGAGATCCCCGCGAAGGCGAGAAGAAGCTTCTCCTGGGAGATCCCGTCGGTCGTTTCCTTGTGACTGTGCAAGGTGTCCATCACGACGCCGGCCGCGCGCCCTTCGGGAAACGGGAACTGCTCGTCGTTGATGAACCGCCGCTTGAGGGGGAAGGCGAAGAGCACGCCGAGTATCGCGAGCACGATCATCCAAGTGAGGGAGTGCCACATCGGGATCACCCGTCCGGTCACCATCATGTAGGCGGGAAGGCTCGCGATGAGCGGCGCGGTCATGTATCCGGCCGCGGTGGCGATCGACTGCATGATGTTGTTCTCGAGAACGTGGAACTCCTTCTGCCCCGAGATGCGCGAGATCGCGCGATGCAGAGCGAAGGCGAGGATGACCGCGGTGATCCCGACGCCGAGCGTCCATCCGGTGCGCACTCCGACATAGAGGTTGGTCAGCGAGAGAACGCCGCCGAGCAGCATTCCGGTGATCACCGCGCGCAACGTGAACTGCGGAACGTCCCCTTTATAGACCTCGCGGTGCCACCACTCGTCCTTCTGCTTCAGCGTCCATGTTCGGACTTGTTCTTCCGTCAGCTGCTTGATCGCCATGCGACTCCCCCGACGCGGCTCCGCGGAACCGCGCCATTCGGTCTCTCAAGCCGATTCACGCTCGATCGATCGCGAGCGCGGCTCCGGTCATTGTAACGGGAAGGCGTTGGAAGCGACAACGCGAATCCAGGCGGGTTCGGGCCTCTCGGACCGCTCGGCCCCGCGCGTTGACATCCTCGACCCCCAAAGGTAAGATGATGCGGCATAGTCACGGACCATGGGCCGGCCGACTCTTCCGGAGACCAGCAAATGCGGATCTTCATCGGGTGGTCGGGCGATTTGAGCCACAGAGTCGCCGTCCTTGTTAAGGAATGGCTCTCAGACGTTCTTCAGTCCGACAGACCTTTCGTTTCCTCCGAGGACATCAAGAAAGGCGCACGGTGGTCCTCCGAACTCGCCGCGGTTCTAAAGGAATGCTCGTTCGGCATCTTCTGCGTTGTTCCAAGCAACGCTCGGGCTCCTTGGATGAACTTCGAAGCAGGTGCGATCGTCGGGGCTATGCCGACCTCCCGCGTGAGCACGTTCCTTTTCGGGGTCGACCAGTCGGTCATTCAGGATACGCCCCTTTCTATGTTCCAATCGACGGTGTACGAGGAGACGGATCTTCTCCGGCTCGTCCGCTCGATCAATGATCTGCGAGTCGAGGACCGGATGGACGAAACGCGGCTAAAGAGGAACTTCGGCGCATTCTGGCCACGTCTCAAGTCCGAGCTCGATGAGCTGCTCCTCGATGCCGCACGGCAACCGTCCCGAGCGGATCCGGATCGACGATTCTCATCCGACGTCGAGAGGAGGCTAAGCGAGGCGACCGACGACTGGTGGAAGCATCACGACATCGCGATCGAAGATGCCCTCTTTCGCCACATCGCGGGCAACTTGGGGGACTTCGTGGTCGCCGACCGCCAGCTCGGCTTTCTTGCTGTAGTGGCCTCGTACAAAGGCGAGAAGATGAGGCAATTCACCGAGATCGCGAAAAACAACTCGGTCGTGATCCAAGCGCTGGTTGAGCACGTGGCCTTCCACGAGCACAAGCGGCCGGTTTGGCGTGCGGCCGCAATGCTCGAACGCTGCGATCCGGAGATGCTCGGCAAGAGACTCGCGGCGGCTCTCGCCGGACAAGTGGAGGGGGATGAGCGGCGGCATCTGCTCTCCTCAGTGATCCCCGAGCGCCGAACCTACGCCTACATCGAGGCACACATCGAGAGCGAGATCATTGAGGCCGAGAGGGAGAAGTCCAGGAAGACGCTCGCCGATTTGCGGCGGCAGCTGGGCGAACCACCGCGAGCCCCGGTGGAGTGATTCCGGGAGAGGCGGTATCCCAAGGCACGGCGACCCATGAACTCGAGGTGTGGAGCGCCGTGGAACTTCAACAAGAGCCACTTGCCGGATGGAGCGATTCGCGTCACGTGCAGGCCGGCGCGACGAGCCGCCGAAGCCAAAGGAAGAGAAGCACCGCGTGGGCGAGGAGAGCGGCGCCGACCGCTTGGTGCGCGGTCGTGATCGCGATGTCCGCCGCCGAAGGGGGCCCGGCTTCAGGCGAGAGGTTGACCGCGACGAGAGCGGTGAAACCGAGCACGATCTGGACGCCGAGAAGGGCGATGAAGAGGAGGCCGGTCCGGCGAAGGGCGGGCACGTCCGCATAGAGACCCCACGCACGCGCTCCGGAGACGGCGCCGAACACGAGAACGACGACCGCAAGACCGATATGAAGATGAAGGCCTCCCGCGAAATGCCTCTCTACGGCGCCCGTGGCGATTTGGACAACGAGAAGAAGAAGAAGCGGGACGGAGAGGCTTCGATCCGCCGCCGCCGAGCGCTTCGCGATCTGCGCGGAGCTCTCGATCCACCGCGCTGAGAGAAAGACCGCGAGCGCGACCGTCATGCCGAAGAAGAGCTGCGCCACGACGCCGTGAACGAGCGCGAGAAGAAGACTCGGCGCCATCTCTTCCGGTGACGTGCTCAAAGTCGGCCTCCCCGTGACGCGCATGCCGCCGAGGAAGCCCTGCGCGATCATGAGAACGAGCGCCCCCGCGGCGAACCCCTTGAGCCACGGACGGCGGTCGTGTCGAAAGACGCGAATCGCGAGGACGAGCGTCGCGAGGCCGACCAGCGTTCCGAGAAGCCGGTGGGCATGCTCGTAGTAGATGTCTTCCGACATCTTCGCGAGCGGATAGAGAAACATATTATACCCAAAGGAATTTGGCCAGTCGACGACCGCGAGACCGGCGCGCGCGCCCGTGACGATCCCTCCGGCGACGAGAAGGAGAAACGTGGCGGCGACGAGGATGATGGCGAGGGCGCCGGTCCAGTTGCGCGGCGGCGGCCTCTCCCGTGCGCGGCGCGAAGCCCCGCCGATCCCGCCGAGACAAGCGCCGAGGAGAAGAGACCCGACGATCCAGGCCGGGGCCGAGGGACCGAACCGGTTCGGCTCGGGCGACGCGATCACGCTCCCCAGGATGAGAAGGTTGATGAGCGAAGCAATGAGCCCGGTCTTCGCTCCGGCCTTTGCGCCGTCCCCCGTGAGGCGAGCCGCAAGGCGTCCGCCGGCGACGAGAAGAAGAAGGAGGACCGCAAGCGTGAGGGTGCCTGGCGCTTCGACCCCTGGGAATCGACAAACGTACGCGGCGGTCCACATCGCGACCGCCGTTCCGAAGCCGAGCGCCAGGGAAGAACCGGGACCGGGAATCTTCTCCGGATCGACGTTCATCGGCGCACCCCTTTCGAATCGGGCGGACCTCTCTCCGGGTGAAGTCTCTCAGGAGCGAGCTGGCGATGGGAAGGAAAAGTTGCCGGCGGCCGGTGGGCGACATAGTATCAGGAAGGCGCCCCGCGCGCGACCTCGCGCGAACCGCAGCGGATGCGAAGGAAGAACCTATCGTGCTTCGACTTCTTCTTGTCTATCTCGATCTCTCGAAGGCGCGCCTTTCGGCTCTCGTCGTGGCGACCGCCGCGGTTTCCTACATCGCCGCGCGCGGCGAGGAACCGATCGGCCTTCTTGGTCTTTCTTGGACCGCGATGGGGACCGCCCTCGCGGCGGGGGGCGCGAACGCCCTAAACCAGGTTCTCGAGGCGGACAGAGACGGCCTGATGGCGCGAACGAGCGGCCGTCCGTTCCCCGCGCGAAGAATCGGACGGCTTCACGGAGTTCTCTTCGGTCTCGCCGCCGCGATCGGAGGTCCGGTTCTCCTCGCCCTCTCGGTGAATCGTCTTGCTGCGTTGCTCGCGCTCGCGGCGGTCGCGCTCTACGTGCTCGCCTACACCCCGCTCAAGACCCGGAGCCCCGCGTGCACGCTCGTGGGGGCGGTCTCCGGCGCGGTGCCGCCCGTCATCGGATGGACGGCGGCGACGGGGCGGATCGACGCGGGCGGTCTTCTTCTCGGGGGGATTCTCTTTGCGTGGCAAGTTCCGCATTTCCTCTCTCTCGCGTGGATGCACCGAGAGGAGTACGCGCGCGCGGGCTTCCGCATGCTCCCCGTGCTCGATCGAACGGGCCGCGTCGTCTTCCGCATGATCGTTCTCTACAGCCTCGTGCTCATCCCCGCGGCGCTCGCGCTTGTTCTCGTCGGCGCGGCGGGACCCGTATACGCCGCGGGCTCGCTCCTTCTCGGCATCAGCTTCCTGTTCTTCGGGAAGCGATTCGTCGATCGGCGGACCGCCGGCGAGGCGAAGCGGCTCTTTCTCGCGAGCGTGGTCTACCTTCCGCTCCTCTTGGGGCTTCTCGCCCTCGATCGCGGTCCGGCCGGCAATCTCGTGCGGCCCGCGCGAGCGGAGACGGCGCTATCCGAGGACTCGTCCGATCGGTTCGGAATGGGCGAAGGTATGATCGGAGAGAGCGAGACATCCGCGAGCGCCTTCTGATCCTCGGCCGATGCGGGAAGAAAAGACAGGGAGCCGCGAACTGCTCCTTCGTCGTCGAATGCTCTCTCAATCTTCGACGTAGCCGAGCGATCGAAGCTCCTCGATCAGGCCGGAGTCCGCGAACTCCTCCACGGTCTCGGCGGAGCCTTGAAGAAGGCTCGCTCTCTTCTCCTGAAGGGACAGAATGCGCTCGATTGAATCGGCGAGCGCGCGCACGATTTCCGGATGGTTTTCGTGAACGCTCCCAAGCTCGTGCGGATCCGACCGAAGATCGTACAGCTCTTCATGAAATTCGCCAATCCTCCTCTCGACCCGGACGTACTTCCATCCGTTGGACGTCAGCGCCTTTCTGCGCTCGAGGCCTAGAAAACGCCGACCGCTCTCCTGGCTCAATACCGCACGGGGCCGCCAGCCGCGGGCAAGCACGTCCCGTCCGCTCGCCTGCTGACGAAAGCCCGCGAACGCATCCGATTCGACGAGCCCAAGAAGGGTCGGGAGCGCGTCCACCGAAGAAACCAGTTCCGCTATTCTCCGGGCGTCCAACCCGGGCGCGCGGATCATCATCGGGGTTCGCACCTGCTCCTCCCAAGTCGTTCCGTGGGCCAGCCATTCGTGCTGGCCAAGTCCCTCTCCGTGATCGCCGATCAACAGAACCACGGTCTCATTCCAATCGGGCCGCGAACGGAGACGGTCCAGCAATCGTCCAAGCGCATGATCCATAAAACGAATCTCGCCGTCATACGAATTGATCGACGCCCGGACGTCTTCCACCGGCTCAGAGAGGCTGATAACCAAGCTGTCCGGGATGCCTCGCTCTCTCATGTGGCGCTCGAGCGCCTCATCGAACAAGTACATCGACCGGAAAGGCTCAGGAGCGAGGTAGAGCCTGTGAGGGTCGAAGTAGTGGACCCAGATGAAAAAGGGACTCGCGGAGAGGGTGTCGATCCACGCGAGGACGGAGTCCGTTGTTTCGTCCGCGCCTCGCCGAATCTCCTCGGGTTCGTTGAACGTCTCGAATCCGGCGGCGATTCCGGTCGCTCTCTTGACCGGCGCGGCGCTGACGAAGGCGGCAGTACGATAGCCGGCGTCCTTGCAAGCTTCTGCGAACGATTGAAGCTGACCCGTGGATTGGAAGCGCCTGTTTCCACTTGAGAGGTTCGCCAAGATCCCGTGCTCGATTGGATAAGTCGAGGTCAAGATGGAGACGTGACTCGGCAGGGTTGTGGCCATCGGGACGATGCAGCGCTCGAAGACCGCCGATTCCGCCGCAAGCGCATCGATGGCCGGGGACGTATCTCGGAAATAGCCGTAGCACCCGAGATGATCCGCGCGCGCGGTGTCGAGGGTGATCAGCACGAAGTTCGGCCAGTCGAGTCGTGTCCCCTTCGAGCATCCGGAGGTCGCAATTGCAGCGGCGATCACAGCGGTGACTATCCGAAGAATCCGTGATCTCCACCGGGGGGCGTGCCGCGCGTTCGATCGTGAATTGCCCGCCATGGGTCGAAGATATCGCCGCAAGAGAATCGGGTCAAGTGGAGGTCGCGAGAGGACGTCCCGCTACGCGTTCCCGATGAGCAGGACAGCGAAGAGCACGATCCACGCGGCGTCGAGGAAATGCCAGTACAGCGCGCAGGATTCGATCCCACCGGGCTCGGAGGCGGAGGACGGGCCGCGATAAGCTCTCGCCGCGACGATCGCGAGGGCGATGAGTCCTCCAAGCACGTGAGCTGCGTGCAATCCGGTCAACATATAAAACGTAAAGCCGAAAAGAGCGCTCGGCGCGGTCTTTTCGATGGGACCGAGCGCGTTCCAGTTTCGGACTTGGATCACGAGGAAGAGGATGCCGAGGGCGAAGGCGACAACGAGCGCGCGCCGCGCCGCGGTCTTCTTGCCCGCCCGGGTGCTCGTCTTCGCGAAGTGTACCGCTCCCCCTGCGAGAAGGAGGACGAGCGTGGCAAGCCAAAGACCCGCCGGAAGAGAAGGGGCGCCGGCGGGAGGCCACTCCGGTGCGCGGAGCCTCACGACGAGATAGCCGGCGATGCTCGCCGCGAAGAGAACCGAGAGCGAGAGGAGAAAGAGGAACATTCCGAGACGCCGGTCGCTCCCCGCCCGGGCGCCCGCCCCGCCCGCGCCGATCGTTTCGGAAGGGGGGTGGTTCACGGCCGCACCGCGGGAGCGTAGCCCGGAATCAGCTCGTGCTGGTAGTGCGCGGTGTCGAGAAGTGCGAGCCCAACGAAGAGAACGACGAAGAGGAGCGATCCGACAAGCGCGATCGCGTGAAAGGGCTGATCGTAGCGGAGGTGCATGAAGTAGAGGCCGACGAGAGTCGCCTTCACGAACGCGATGCCGAGCGCGATCCAGAGGTTGAGCGATCCGAGTTCGACGCGGACCGCCCCGACGGTCGCGAGGCTGAGAAGAACGAGCGCGAACCAGACGGCAAGGAGGACGCGGAGCGGAACGATGTGCCCCAATGATTCCGCCTCCCGGCTTTCGTGCTCTCTCTCGCTTCGGATTTCGCTCATTGTGCTTCTCCTGCACGTCTTCCGTTCGCTCTCTAGTGAATCAAGTAGAGAAGCGGGAAGAGAAAGATCCAAATCAGGTCGACGAGGTGCCAATACAATCCCGCCCGATCGACCGGCTCGAAGTTCGAAGGACCGTACGCGCCGCCGCGCGCCCGAACGAACACCCACCCGATCACCAAGAGCCCCGCGATCACGTGAAGACCGTGGAGGCCGGTCATCGCGAAGTAGACGCCGAAGAAGAGATGGACGTTGCGCGGCTCCTTCGCGCTCGCGTGCGCCGCGCGTTCCTCGTCGGTGGAGGAGGCGAGCCCGGGCGGACCGATCGCCGCCGGCGGGATGTTCGTCCGATCCCCGGGCGGCGTCTCCCGGGGGATCTCCGGCGCGGAAGAATGTTCCTGCGCCGTCTCCGGGTGATGCGGCCGGTACTGCTCTCCCCACAGGAGCCCGTGCTTCCACTTGTGCTCGTACTCGACGATCTTCACGCCGAGGAACGCGCCTCCGCCGAGAAGAGTGAGCGCGAGAAGAAGCGTAAGGAGACGCCTGTTGCCGAGCTGTGCGGAGCGGACCGCCCAAGCCATCGTGAGGCTGCTCGTGATGAGGATGAGCGTGTTGAGCGCGCCGAGCCGGGCATCGAGAAAGCGATGCGCGTAAACGAAAACCTCGGGATGGTTCCCTCGATAGACCGCGTAGGCCGCGAAGAGACCGCCGAAGAGAAGAACCTCCGTGGCGAGGAAGATCCACATTCCCAGCTTGCCGGACTCGTAGGCCTGGCGCGGCGTCGCGAAATGATGCGGGATCTCGCGCGCGGCGCTCTGTTCGGACCGTCTCAACTCATGCCCCCTCGCGCGCGGTTCTCGGCACATAGCCCCCGATCGACTCGTCGTAGACAAGATGCTCGAGATCGTACGGGTCGCCCGCCTCGGGGGGTTCGGCAAAGTTGTCGTGGGGAGGCGGGGACGCGCACATCCACTCAAGCGTCGCGCTCCCCCACGGATTCGCCGGAGCCTTCCGCCCGCGGAAGAGGGAGTGAATCAGGTTCCCCGCGAGCACGACGAAGGCGACCGCGAGCACGTACGCGCCGATCGTCGAGAGGACGTGGTAAGGCTGGAAGCGGTCCAGGTAGTTGTAGTACCTGCGCGGCATGCCTTGGCTCCCCATGACGAACTGGGAGAAGAACGTCAGGTTGAACCCGACGAAGACGAGGAACGCCGCGAGCCTCCCCGCCTTTTCGCTGTACATTCTCCCGAACATCTTCGGCCACCAATAGTGCATCGCCCCGAGGAACGCGATCAGAACGCCCCCCATCATCGTGTAGTGGAAGTGGGCGACGACGAAATAGGTGTCGTGGAGATGCACGTCGGTCGCGAGAGCCCCGAGGAAGAGGCCCGTGAGACCGCCGATTCCGAAAAGGAGCAAAAAGCTCAGCGCATAAAGCATCGGGGTGTCGAGCCGGATCGATCCCTTGTACATCGTCGCGAGCCAGTTGAACACCTTGATCGCCGAGGGGATCGCCACGCTGAAGGTGAGCGCGCTGAAGATCATGTTGCCGAGATCGGATTGTCCGCTCGTGAACATGTGGTGTCCCCAGACGAGAAAGCTCAGGACCGCGATCGCGACGCTCGAGTAGGCGATCGCCTTGTAGCCGAAGATGTGCTTGCGGCTGAAGACGGAGATCAGCTCGCTCATCACCCCCATCGCCGGGAGAATCATGATGTAGACGGCGGGGTGCGAGTAGAACCAGAAGAAGTGCTGATAGAGGACGGGATCGCCGCCGAGCGCCGGGTCGAAGATCCCGATGCCGAGAAGACGCTCGACGATGAGAAGAAGAAGCGTGATCCCGAGAACGGGCGTGGCGAGGACTTGGATGATCGCCGTCGAGTAGAGCGCCCACAGAAAGAGAGGAAGACGATTCCACGACATTCCGGGGGGGCGCATGCGGTGGATCGTCACGATGAAGTTGATGCCGGTGAAGATCGAGCTGAAGCCGAGAATGAACGCGCCGAGCGTCATCGAGACGACGCTCGTGTGGGTCGTCGTGCTGTACGGGGTGTAGAAGGTCCAGCCGGTGTCGACCGCCCCGAGGAGGATCGACACGACCGAGAAGATCGCGCCGACGACATAGAGATGGTAGCTGAGGAGGTTGAGGCGCGGGAAGGCGACGTCCTTCGCTCCGAGCATCACGGGAAGGACGAAGTTGCCGAACGCCGCGGGGATCCCCGGAATGATGAAGAGGAAGATCATCACCGCGCCGTGCAGGGTGAAGACCTGGTTGTACGTGTCGGCGTCCATGATCGTCCGGCCCGGGGTGAGAAGCTCGGTCCGGATGAGCATGGCGAAAAAACCGCCGAGAATGAGGAAGAAGAAGATCGAGGCGAGGTACATCACGCCGATCCGCTTGTGGTCGAGCGTGAAAAACCACGACCGGAATCCGCGCCCGTGGGAAAGGTAGTTATCCGCGACGGCGGTGGAACCGTTCATGAGAACCTCTTACTCCTTGAGTGTTTTCAGGTACTCGATCATCGCCGTGATCTCCTGGTCCTTCAGGCGGCCCTTGTATGTCGGCATGACCGGTTCGTAACCGGCCACGATCTCGCTCTGCGGGTCGAGTATCGCGCGACGGATGTAGTTCTCTTCGACCGTGTACCTTCGCCCGTCCTTGAAAACGCCCTCGCGCCCGTAGATTCCGAGGAAGGTCGGGCCGATGTTCGACTTCCCATCGATCGAGTGGCACTGCTTGCATCCGCGGGTCGTCATGAGCTTGGCGCCGGCGTCCGCGGGGGCCATCCGCTCGAGGAAGTTCGAGGCGTCCTGGAGCCATTTCTCGAACTCGCCGGGAGGATGCACGATCACGCGCGCGATCATGTCGGAGTGGCTCGTGCCGCAGTACTCGGCGCAGAAGACGTCGTATTCGCCCGGCTCGGTCGCTTCAAACCAGAGGTTGGTGTATCGGCCCGGCACGGCGTCTTTCTTCACGCGGAAGGCGGGGACGAAGAAGCTGTGAATCACGTCCTCGGACGTGAGGACGAGCCGGACCGGCACGTCGAGCGGCACGTGGAGGTTGTCGTCGACATGTCCGTTCGGGTAGGTGAAGAGCCACTTCCATTTCTGTCCGACGACGTTCACCTCGTACGTGTTCGCCGGAGGAGTCGCGAGGTTCATGTAGCCCGTGAAGCCGAGGTAGAAGATGATGAAGACGAGGATGAGAGGAATGACGGTCCACATGAGCTCGAGACCGGTGTGATGCGTGGCGGTCTTCTCCGCCTCCACGCCCCGCCCCCGGTGGTAACGGATGATGAAGAAGAGCATGAGCGCGACGATGAGCAGAAAGAAAAAGATGCTCACGTAAAGGATAAAGTCGAAGACGCGGTCGACCGCGGGCGCCGCCGTCGAGGCGGGCGCGGGCATCCAGAACGAGCCCTCTCCGAATCGGATCAGCGAAATGGGCATCTTCCCCATCGCTCCTTCTTCCGCTCCTCAGGCCCTCGGCCTTCGCCCGGCGTCGCGCCGCCAGAGCGCGGCGAGCGTGATCCCGAGGACGACCACCGCGAGCGCGCCTCCCGCCCGCATGATGTTCAGGGCCGCGGGGGCATATCGCCCGCGAGCCGCGTCGTAGTGATAACAATAGAGGAGAATCCGATCGAGAGGGGATCCGATCTTCCCTTCGGAAGCCTCGAGGAGGGAGAGCCGCAGGGTCTGCGAGTCGAAGAGGACCCCGTAGAGGTAGCGCGAGAGCCGCCCGTCCGGCGTGCAGACGATGATCACCGCCGCGTGGATGTACTCGCCGCGCTCCTCGTCGTACGCGTATCGAAATCCAGCCGCGTCCGTGAGCGCCCGGATCTCTTCTTCTTCGCCGACGAGGAAGTGCCAGCCTTTGGCGGCCCCCGCTCGTCCGTACTCCTCGATCGTGTTCTCTTTCTTGAGGCGCGCGAGGGTCGACGTCTCGCTCGGATCGATGCTGACCGTGACGATTTCGAACTCTTTACCCGGCGTCCAATCGATACTCTTCAGCGCTTCGAGGATCCCGTTGAGGACGAGACCGCAGAGCATCGGGCATGTGTAGTACCCGAGGTTGAGGAGAACCGGCCGTTCGCCGAAGAAATCGCCGAGCCGCGCCGCCTCGCCGCTTTCGTCGGTGAAGAGAAGATCGAGCGGGAGTTTCTCGTTCGGGCGCTCCATGATCCCCACGTTCTCGAGGTCTTTCGGGAGCGGTTCGGCGCGTCCCCCGGAATCGACGGCTGCGCCCGTCGTTTCGGAGAACCCCGGGACCGCCGGAACGAGAGACAGCACGATGAGAAGCGCGACGATCCGCATCACGGTCGATCACCTCCTTCCTCGCCGCGTCGCTTCCCGCTCTCCTCGCCGCGGGAAGAGGCCGCCGCCTCGCGCGCGACGAGCTCCATCGCACGCTCGATCGGAATCGAAACGACTCCCGATTCGCGGTCGATCCAACGATAGCTATTCAGCGCCTCGAGCTGCTCCGCTCGGACTCTCGAAAGCTCCTCGGGCGCCTCGGAGTATGTCTTCCTCTCGACTTCCGCCCTTTCCGCTCGATAGAAGAGAGCCTGGAGCCAAACGATCGCCGCGAAGACGAGCACCGCGCCGACGACACCGACGACCGCGATCCGATAGGCGCTCGGATCTTCGGAGAGGTTCACTCGCTTCTCGTCATGCGTTTTCAAAGGCGATCGACTCCTGTAGCCTGGGGTCCTTTTCCGGAACGAGCGAGCGGGTCCGGAAGCACCGTCCCGCCGCCGCCACCGAGAGCCCGGCCATTCCGAGAAACACGGTGAAGTAGAGCGGATGTGGTGGAAGCGCCGGACCCCCCGAGTCGGGAACGGCGAGATAGTAGTGATCGATCGCGTGCATCGCGAGAAGCCAGAGGGCGGCCTGCACGAGCATCGTCTTCCGTCTCTTCGGAACGCGCGAGAGGAGCGCGAGGAACGGGACGAAGAAGTGTCCGATGACGAGCGCGAGGCTCACCCAAGCCCACGTTCCCGACTGCCGCTTGAGATACCACCCGGTCTCCTCCGGGATGTCCGCGTACCAGATCAGCATGTATTGCGAGAAGGCGATGTAGGCCCAGAAGACGGTGAACGCGAAGAGGAGCTTGCCGAGATCGTGATAGTGCTCGGCCGTGATCATGCGTTGCATGCGGCCCGCTCGCTGCGTGACGCAAGCGGCGACGACGAGGAGAGCGAAGAAGCCGAGAACGCCCCCCGCGAAGAAGTAGATCCCGTAGATCGTGCTGTACCAGTGCGGATCGCGGGACATGAGGAGGTCGAATGCGGCGAACGTCGTCGTGAAGGCGAAGAGGACCATCGCGGGAGCGCTTGCGCGTTCCATGCGGAGCGTGAGACCGACGTCTCCGCTCCGGTCCTGCTCGACCGAGCGGTTCAGGAACCAGCGGGCCGTGAGGCACCAGACCGCGAAATAGACCGCCCATCGAACCCAGAAGAACGGGACGTTGAGATAGGCCGACTTCGCGCGGACGAGCGGGTCGTGCGCCGCGACCTCTGCGTCGGCCCACGGATAGAGCGAGCGAAGGCCGAAGAGGAAGAGCGGAACGGAGAGGATCGCGAGAAGCCCCATGTTCGCAGCGATTCCCTCGGCGAGGCGCCGGAGGACCACGCTCCACCCGGAGCGGGTGAGATGCTGGAGAAGAACGAAGAAGAGCGCGCCGAGGGAAAGGCTGAGGAAATAGGCGAACCCGACGAGGTAGGCGCGCCAGAAGTGCGGCCCCGCTCCCTCGACGAGAAGCCCGGCGAGCGCGCTCCCCGCGAGAAGGAGCGCGCCGATTCCCCCCGCGATGCGGATGGAAGCGCCGGCCAGCGTCTCGAGAAACATCCGGTCTCGAAAGATGCTACTTGGAAGCTTCATGTCCGTTCTTTCTCATCGGATCTTCGGCAGGATGTCCGCGGGAACATCCTCCGGCGAAGCGCTTCGGCTCCTCTGGAGCGCGCGCAAGTAGGCCACGATCGCCCAGCGATCCTCGGGCGTGATCTGGCCGGCGTAGCCCGGCATGCTCCGAATCCCGTGCGAGATCGTATGATAGAGGTGCCCCGCGGGCCGCTCCCGGATGAGATCCGTGTGGAACGACGGGGGCGGCGTCCACGTTCCTTCCTCGAAGCTCTCGGCGCGCACGGAGACGATCCCCGCACCGCCGCCGTCCAGGCCGTGGCAGGGGGAACAGTAGATGTCGTACCGCTCGCGGCCGCGCTTCAAGAGGGTCTCCGTCACCGGGAGGGGAATCGAGCGCGTCCACTCCTCTCCCTCTTTCCCGTGGGCGAACGGGTCGTCGTCGTCGAGGCGGCCGCGCGCCACCGTCCCCGGAACCTCGGGACGCATCGCGCGCCCGTCCGCGAAGAGAGGGTTCGCCTGCTGCGCCTTGAACTTCGGCTGCTGATCCATGTCCGGGATGATCTGGCGACGGGGCTCGCTCTTCCGCGCCGCTCGATTCTTCGTCGCCACGGCGAACGGAATGAGAGAGAGGGAGACGAGAAGCGCCGCGATCGCGAGAAATCCTCTCGGCATCTCTACTCCTCCACCTCTTCCACCGCCGCGCCGCGGAGCGATTCGAGAAGCGCCCGGGTCGCGCGCGGGTCGAACTTCGGATCGCGCGCCTCGATGGAGATGAAGAACCGGTCGTTCGTCGCCCGGAGGAAGCGGCGGCTCTTGAAGAGTGAATGATACCAGAGCGGAAGATTGTTGAACGCGAGCATCCCGACGAAGGCGGCCGCCGCCGCGAAAAGGACCATCACCTCGAAGAGAACCGGAATGTTCGCTGGGAGGGCGAAGAAGGGTTTTCCGCTAAGGATGAGCGAGTAGTCGACCGTGTTCGTCCACCACTGGAGTCCGAGCCCGGCGAAGACGCCGAAGACGCCGGCCGCGAAAACGAGATAGGAAAGCTTCGTGTGCCGAATCCCCATCGCGTCGTCGAGGCCGTGCACCGGGAACGGCGTGTGCGCGTCCCACTTGGTGTAGCCGGCGTCGCGCACCTTCTCCGCTCCCTCGATGAGCGCATCCACGTCCGCGAACTCCGCGAGAAGCCCGAAGAGCGGCGCGCCGTCCGCGGTCGTCCACTTGCCGTTCATCGATTCGTCTCCGGGCCGCCGAACTGCCGTTCGTGTTGGCGCGGGATGTCCCCGTGGTAATCGCCCTGCCCGTGGTGCACGTCCCGGTCGAGCTTCGCCTCGGGCATCACGCTCTTCACCTCGGCGATCGCGACGATCGGCAAGAACCTCAGGAAGAGCAGGAAGAGCGTGAAGAAGAGCCCGAAGCTCCCGAGAAGCGTGCAGAGATCGACCCAGGTCGGCGTGAAGTGCCCCCAGCTCGAAGGAAGGAAATCGCGGCTTAAGGACGTCACGATGATCACGTAGCGCTCGAACCACATCCCGATGTTCACACCGATCGCGACGAGGAGAATCGCGGGGATCGAGCGCCGGAACCGTTTGAACCAGAAGAGCTGCGGCAGGATCACGTTGCAGGAGACCATCGTCCAGAACGCCCACGCGTACGGGCCCAGCGCGCGGTTCATGAATGTGAACCGCTCGAGGCTGTTCCCGCTGTACCACGCGATGAAGATCTCGATGAGGTAGGCGTAGCCGACCATCGAGCCGGTCGCCAACACGATCTTCGTCATGTTCTCAAGGTGCCGCATCGTGATGAGGTTCTTGAGCCCGAACCACTCGCGCGACGGAACGATGAGAAGAAGGACCATGGCGAACCCGCCGAAGATCGCGCCCGCGACGAAGTAGGGGGGGAAGATCGTTGTGTGCCAACCCGGAACTTGCGACACGGCGAAGTCGAAGCTCACCACCGAGTGGACGCTGAGGACGAGAGGCGTCGCGAGCGCGGCGAGGAGAAGATACGCGCGTTCGTAGCGGTGCCACTGGCGGTTCGAACCCCTCCAGCCGAGGCTGAACAACCCGTAGAAGAAGCGGCGAATGCGCGTGCGGGCGCGGTCGCGGAGCGTCGCGAGATCGGGGATCATCCCCATGTACCAGAAGAGGAGCGAGACGATCATGTAGGTGCTCACCGCGAAAACATCCCAGAGAAGCGGGCTCCTGAAGTTCGGCCACATGCTCAGGTTGTTCGGGATCGGGAACATCCAGTACTCGACCCACGCGCGCCCGACGTGGATCGCGGGAAAGAGACCGGCGCATAGGACCGCGAAGATCGTCATCGCTTCCGCGAAGCGGTTGATGCTCGTCCGCCACTTCTGCCGAAAGAGAAAGAGGATCGCCGAGATCAGCGTTCCCGCGTGTCCGATCCCCACCCAGAAGACGAAGTTGGTGATGTCGAACCCCCACCCGACCGGCACGTTGATTCCCCAAACGCCGGTTCCCTCGATGAGGAGATATCCGATCATCGCGAAGAGGAGCCCGGCGAGCATCGCGGAGATGCCGAACGCGACGTACCACGCGCGCGGAGGGCGCGGCTTCTCGACGATCGCGCAGACCGTCTCGGTGACCGAGGCGAGGGTCTCTCCTCCCGCGACGAGAGGCTCGCCGCGGATCCGCTCATCGAGAGCGGGGACCGCTTCAGCCGTGGATCGGCTCATGCCCTTCCTTCTCTCTCTTCGCGAGGCGCTCGTTCCGGTTCCGGACGCGAGCGAGATACGCGGTCCTCGGCCGAACGTTCAGCTCGGCGAGCATGCCGTACGCGCGCGCCTCGCCGTGCAGCTTCGCGACGCGGCTCTCCGGATCGTTCAGATCGCCGAAGACGATCGCGCGCGCCGGACAGCTCGCGGCGCACGCCGGCACGATCTCCCCGTCCCGAAGAGGGCGGTTCTCGTTCTTGGCGACGATTCGCGCCGCCTCGATTCTCTGCACGCAGAAGGTGCACTTCTCCATGACGCCCCGGCTCCGAACGGTGACCTCCGGGTTCATCGCCATCTTCTCGACCGGCTCCAGATTCTTTCGATAGTTGAAGAAATTGAAGCGCCGTACTTTGTACGGACAGTTGTTCGAGCAGTAACGCGTCCCGATGCAGCGGTTGTACACCATCGCGTTGAGCCCCTCGCTTGTGTGTACCGTGGCCGCGACCGGGCAAACCTGCTCGCAAGGGGCGTTCTCGCAGTGAACGCACGCGACCGGCTGGTGGACGATCTCCGGGGAGTCCGGATCGCCCCGGAAGGATCGGTCGATTCGGATCCAGTGCATCTCGCGCTGGTTTCTCACTTGCTTCTTTCCGACGACCGGAATGTTGTTCTCCGCTTGGCACGCGACGACGCATGCGTTGCAGCCGGTGCAGGCATCGAGATCGATCGCCATCCCCCATCGATGTCCGTCGTACGAATGGGGAGGGAAGAGGGAGACGAGCGGCGGATGATGCGCCTCGTCGGCGTGCATCGCCTTTGCGGGATTCCGGAGGTACTCGTCCGCCTCGACCTCGCGGACGAGAGAGCCGACCCGCCGTTCCCGCTCGCGCGTCGCGCGCGGGTCGATCAGATGATGCTCCTCGGTCGCGGCGAGCGGATACCGGCGGCCGGTCCTCTCGATCGCGGCGCCGAAGGCGAAGTAGGGCGCGCCGCTCGCGCGAAGCGGATAGACATCGAACCCGTCGCCATTTCCGACGCGTCCCGCGCGCGTTCGTCCGTATCCGAGAGGAAGCGCGATCGTTCCCGCCGCGACTCCCGGAAGCACGTACGCCGCGATCTCGATCGCGCGGCCGTTGATGGAGAGACGAACGACATCCTCCGTTTCGACGCCGAGCGCCCTCGCCGTCGAGGGACCGACGAGCGCGGCGTTGTCCCACGTGAGCTTCGTCATCGGGTCCGGCGTCTCTTGAAGCCACGCGTTGTTCGCGAAGCGCCCGTCGTGGACGCTCGCGTCGCGAAGGAAGACGGCCTCGAGACCGTTCTCCCCGGCGTGATCCTTGATGTGCGAAATTTGCTCGAGAGAATCGGCGGTCGGACCCGCCTGGAACGAAACATCGACCTTCGGGCGCGCGCTCCCTCCGAGCACGCCGTCGTGAAGAAGGCGCCTCCACGACTTCTCGAAGTCGGCCTCGCCGGAAACGAAAGCCCCGAACACTTCGCGAGCGAGATCGTGGCCGCTTGCAGCGGCTCTTCCATCGAGAAAGACCGCGAGAAGCTCCGCGTCGGTCCTTCCTCCGTAGAGCGGCTCGATGAGGGGCTGCCGCGCGAGAAGGGTCCCGTCGTGCGCCCGTGAGAGGTCCCACGATTCGAGAAAGTGCGCGCGGGGGATCTGCCACTCCGCGAGGAGGGAGGTCTCGTTTCGATGGGACGAGAGATGAACCGCGTGCGGGACGCGGGCGAGGAGATCGGCGAAGCCGAGATCGGCCGGAGCGTCGTACGCCGGGTTTCCGCCGAGAACGACGAGCGTTTCCACGCGCCCCGCTTCGAGTTCCTTCGCGAGCGAACGGATCGCATCGAAATGATTCGGGCGCTCCGGGTCCGGATCGGCGGTGTAGGCGACGGTTCTCCCGATGTTCCCGAGAAGATCGTTCATGAGGTGCGCCGCCGCGTGCGCGGCGGGCGGCTGGCGATATCCGGCGGCGATCGCCGATCGACCGCGGTTCGCGGCGAGATCCTCGGCGAGCGCCTTCGCGAACGCGCGCGCCGGGGGATCGGACGCCTCGCGCGCGCGAAGGATCTCGCGAAGTCGATCCGGCGCCTCGAGTTCGTGCGCGAAGACGAGCTCGTGGAGGACCGCGAGCGCGAAGGGAGCGATCGCCCGGGGCGGAAGGGAGAGCCGATGGTCCGCCTTCGCTCCGGTCGTGCAGGGGACGCTCTCCACGACATAGAGCCGGTTCGTCCGGCCTTCCTCGATGCGGCGCGCGGCGGCGAGCTCGCGCGCGTGGAGGAGCGCTGCCGGGTCGTCGTCGAGGAGGTCGGCGTCGAGC
>VGIW01000008.1 GCA_016867715.1 Candidatus Eisenbacteria bacterium
CCGTACGGCGCACCTCGGCGAGGTGACGGTCACCGTCTGGCCGAAGCAGCTCAAGAAGATCTGCGCGAAGCGGAACATCCACGTTCTCGAATAGCGAAAGACTCCCGTAGCGTACCAAAGAAACGCGCGCGCCTCCCGGCACGCGCGTTTCGCTTTTGGAAGCCGCCCGGAGCTTCGGATCAAACCTCAGCTAAGAACTTCCCGTTCCTGAAGACGACCTTGCCGTCCGCATGGATCTCTCCGCCCTTCCGCATGTCCTTGATCATGTCCCAATGAAGGGTCGATTGGTTCATGCCTCCGGATTCGGGGATCGAGCGCCCGACCGCCATGTGGATCGAGCCTCCGATCTTCTCGTCGAAGAGAATGCTCCGAGTGAAGCGCGTGATTCCGTAGTTCGTGCCGACGGCCACTTCTCCGACGCGGCGCGCTCCTTCGTCCATGTCGAGGAGGCTCTTCAAGAGATCCTCCCCTTTCGCCGCCTCCGCTTTCACGACCTTCCCCTTCCTGAAGGCGAGCCGGACATCGGTCACCTCGCGCCCCTGATAGATGGCGGGGTACGTGTAGCGGATCGTTCCTTCGACGGAGTCCTCGACCGGACCGGTGAAGATCTCGCCGTCGGGAAGGTTGTGGTGGCCGTCACAATTGATCCACTTGCGTCCTTTCACGGACATGCGGATGTCCGTGTCCTCGCCGACGATCCGAAGATCGCGGATATGGTTGAATCTGCGGACCAGCGCCGCTTGCCGCGCGGAGATCTTCTTCCACTCGGCGATCGGGTCCTTGCGGTCGACGAAGAGCGCGCGATAGACGAAGTCCTCGTACTCCGAGAGCGCCATGTCCGCTTCCTGAGCCTCGGCTTCGACCGGGAACGGCGCGATCATGAAGGTCCATTCCTTCTTCGCCATTCGGGAGAAATAGGTCTCCACGATTCGGCGACGCGCTCTTTGCGCGCGAGCGACCTTCTTCGGGTCAACGCCGCTGTTCCTTCTCGTGTTGCTCTTCGCCCACACGAGAATCCTCGCGCGCGTCATTTCCGCCTCGTGAAGCTCGGAAGGAGAGGTTTGATCGAGCTGGTGCGGGGCCGCCTCCCGAAAAAAGATCTCCTCGGCCCAACCGGGTTGGATTCGCAGGATCGGATGACCGCCCGCCGAGAGAGTCTCCCGATAGAGCTCCTCCGCGAGAGGTTCCCCGACCGGCTCGTACGCGATCACGATCGCGTCTCCCTTCTTCACGCCGATCGAGTAGCGGCAGATGAGGCGGGCGAGGCGCTCCACGCGCGGGTCTTTCATTTCCTTCGTCTCCTTTCGTCGTACGCCCCCGGCTCCGGTCGCTCGGGGGCCGGCGGTTCCTCATCGGAGGGGAACAAGGCCGAGGTTGCGCGAGCCGGGACGGCTCCCGCGAAGAGAAAGCGCGCGCGGCCGGCCGCGAAGAGCGAATGCGAGAGAGCCCCGGAAAGAACTCCGGGGCTCCCATCGCTCTCTCCTCTCGAATCGACCCTCTACTTCCCCGGGCACTGGGAAACGACGCGAGGGTCGATCCCCTTGTTGCCGTACGCCTTGTCGAAGGCCGCGCTGAACTCCTGGGCGAGCTTCCGCGCGCGCGCGTCGTAGGCGTCCTTGTCCTTCCATGTGTTCTTCGCGATGAGCAGCTCCTTCGGAACGCCGGGGACCTCCACCGGTACTTCGATGTGGAAAAGCGGATCGCGTTCGCAGGAAACCTTCGCGAGCTTCCCGGAAAGGGCCGCGTCGACCAGCGCTCGGGTCAGCTTGATGTCCATGCGGGAGCCGACGCCGTACGGACCGCCGCTCCACCCGGTATTGACCAAGTAGACCTGCGTGCCGTGGCGCGCGAGCCTCTCTCCCAGAAGGCGCGCGTAGACATCCGGGTTGCGCGGCATGAAGGGAGCCCCGAAGAAGCGGGAGAAGGTCGAGACCGGATCCTTCACCCCCGTCTCCGTCCCCGCGAGCTTGCTCGTGTATCCCATGAGGAACCAGAGCATCGCTTGGTCCTGGTCGAGTTTCGCGACCGGCGGCAGCACGCCGTTCGCGTCGGCCGCGAGAAAGAGAATCGTCTTCGGATGTCCGCTCACCGGGTTCTTCTTGTAGTTCGTGAGGAAGGTCCGCGGGTAGGAGACCCGGGAATTCGGCGTCAGCCGCTCATCGTCGACGTCGAAGACCCCGCCCGGGTACATCATGCAATTCTCGATCAGCGCTCCGTGCTTGAGCGGGTTCGCCTTGTGGAAAGTAGCCTTCCAGATCTCGGGCTCCTTCTCCTCGCGGAGGTTGATCAGCTTCGCGTAGCAGCCGTTCTCGAAGTTCGCGATTCCGCTGTCGCACCAACCGTGCTCGTCGTCGCCGAGAAGCGCGCGCCTCGGGTCCGCCGAGAGGGTCGTCTTCCCCGTGCCGGACAGACCGAGAAGGAGCGCCGAGTTCCCCTTCTTGTCTTCGTTCGCCGAACAATGCAAGGGAAGAACTTCGATACCCGGAAGCAGATAGTTCATCACGGTGAAGATGAGCTTCTTGCAGCTTCCGCCGTACGCCGATCCGTAGACGAGCCCCACCCTCTTCTCGAAATCCATCGCGACGATCAGGTCCGAGGTCTTGCCGTCCGGGAGCTTGCGGAGCCGGCCCTCGTACTTCTTCGTCTGGATCTTGTCGTACGGAAGCACGAAGAGGAGGAACGGCGTCTTGGCGAACGGGCTCGAGCTCATCTCTTTGTGGAGGGGAAGGAACATGTTGTCCGTGAAGAGCACCGTGGATGCGAAATACGAAACGGTGCGGATGGGAAGCGCGTAGGAAGGATCCGCGCCGACCACGCGGTCGGTGATGTAGATCTGTTTCTTCGCCGCCAGGACCTTGAGACCGTCCTTCCAGAGCATGTCGAAGGTTTCCGGATCGAGGGGAATGCAGTTCGGAGAATCCCAGTCGATATCCGCCTCGATGCCCGGCCGCCTCACGATCACCGTGTCCTTCGGCGCGCGCCCCGTCGACTCGGGCGGAGTCCACGTCGCTAGGGCGCCGTTGGCGGAGACGAGAGCCTCTTTGTTGTCGATGACATGCTGGATGATCTCGCTTCGCTTGAGGTTGCGGCGCACCTTCCTGTGCTTCGCGATTACCTGATTGAGCGTCTTCGCATGATCCATAATCCGAGTCTCCTCTCCCGTCGTCGATGCCTCACGCCCGTGCGGATGAGCCGGTGAACGGTTTGTGCCCGCCTCGATCGAATCGGAGACATTATTCTAGAAGAGCGGGGCCCCGATGGCAACGAAACCGAAAGGAGGTCCGCCCGGCCCCGAGGCCCTGAGACTCCCGCCCGCCGCGGGGGCGCTAACCGGTTGTGCTATCATTCATTAGGAGGTACGATCCGCACGGATTCGAAGGGGGCGGGGTAGGACGCGGCGGTGCCTCTCGGCTCCTCTTGCGTTCCGCCGCGTTCTGTGACATTGCTTTCACGTTCCGCGCGATTCTCCCCGCCGCTTCGTGTATGATTGAGCGACGGCGAGGTTGGGCGCAGCAAGGAGTGATGATGGAAGAAGTCCGCCGAGCCCGATGCCCCCAAGAAAACTCCCGCAACGATCGCGATCCGGGAAGAGTGGTGCAAAGGGTGCGAGTTCTGCGTGAAGTACTGCCCTCGGGATGTGCTCGAGATGAACGGCGTTCTCGCCGTCGCGATTCATCCCGAGCAGTGCACGCGCTGCCAGATCTGCGTATGGGTGTGTCCGGATTTCGCGATCAAGGTGACCTAGGGGAGAACATGACAATCGTGTCGAAAGCGAATGCTGGACCCGCCAAGAGCGCGGTCCGAGTGATGACCGGTAACGAGGCGTGCGCCGAGGCGGCGATCGCGGCCGGCTGTCTGTTCTTCGGCGGCTACCCGATCACGCCTTCCTCAGAGATCGCCGAAGTCCTCTCGAAACTGCTCCCGCGCGTCGGCGGGAAGTTCATCCAGATGGAAGACGAAATCGGCGCGATGGGCGCCGTGATTGGAGCGTCGCTCGCGGGCGCCAAGGCGCTGACGGCGACCAGCGGACCCGGGTTCTCGCTCAAGCAGGAGAACATCGGCTACGCCTGCATGGCCGAGGTCCCATGCGTGATCGTGAACGTCATGCGCGGAGGACCGAGCACGGGACTCCCCACGCTTCCGGCGCAATCGGACGTGATGCAGGCCCGCTGGGGAACGCATGGAGATCACCCGATCATCGCGCTCTGTCCCCGGGGCGTACGCGAGACGTACGATTTCACCGTTCGCTCGTTCAACCTCGCGGAGACGTACCGCACGCCGGTGATCCTCCTCCTCGACGAAATCATCGGCCACGTCAACGAGAAGGTGACTCTCCCCGATCGAATCCGCGTGGTGGAGCGCGTGAAGCCCGGGGCCGACGTGACGGAGTACTTGCCGTATCCGGACACCGATACGGACGTACCGCCGATGGCGAGCTTCGGAGAGGGGCATCGTTTCCACGTGACGGGTCTCGTGCACGACGAAACCGGTTTTCCGACGAACAACCCGGAGAAGATCGAGCACATGCTCCGGCGCCTGAACCGGAAGATCGACCGTCATGCGGACCGGATCATCCAAGTGGAAGAAGATGCGAACGAGAACGCGCGGATCGGCGTCGTCGCTTACGGCTCGACGGCTCGCTCCGCTTCCTACGCGGTCCGCCTCGCTCGCGAGGAGGGCATTCCCGTCTCCATCCTCTCGCTCCTCACGATCTGGCCGTTCCCGGAGAAGCCGATCCGCGAGATGGCGAACCGCGTTTCGGACATCGTGGTTCCCGAGATGAACCTCGGCCAGCTCGCCCATGAAGTGGAATGGGCGGCCTGCGGGAAAGCCCGTGTTCACAGAGTCAACCGCATCGACGGAGAACCGATCCATCCGCAGCACGTTCTTGACGCGATCCGCGCGGCAGCGAGGGGAAAGTGATCGACTTCGAAAAATACCTGCGCATCAAGAAGTTCCCGCTGATCTGGTGCACCGGGTGCGGGAACGGAATCGTTCTCAAGGGAATGCTCGGCGCGATCGACCGGATCGGCCTCGACAAGAACAAGATCACGGTCGTCTCGGGCATCGGCTGCTCGAGCCGAGCGACCGGGTATGTCGACTTCAACACGCTGCACACCACGCACGGCCGCGCGATCGCGTTCGCCACCGGGGTCAAGTTCGCGAACCCGGAGCTCACGGTGCTCGTCGTCACAGGCGACGGCGACGCGACCGCAATCGGCGGGAATCACTTCATCCACGCTGCGCGGCGCAACATCGACATCACGGTGATTCTCTACAACAACTGGATCTACGGAATGACCGGAGGACAGGTCTCGCCCACGACCCCGCACGGCATGCGGGCGACGACTGCCCCGTTCGGCAACCCGGAGGGCTCGTTCGACATCTCCCGCCTGGCGATCGCCGCCGGCGCCTCGTTCGTCGCACGCGGCTCGGTGACGAGTCCCGTCAAGCTGAGCCAGTACATCGAAAAGGGGATCCGGAAGAAGGGATTCGCGCTGATCGAGGCGTTCACTCCGTGCCCCACAGCGTTCGGCCGGCAGAACAAGATGGGGAAGGCGATCGACAATCTTGAATGGATCGAGGAAAGAACGGTCGACGTGAAGAAGGCGGCTGCGCTCAGCCCGGAAGAACTCGAGGACAAGCTGGTAACAGGCATTCTCGTCGACGTGGAAAAAGCGGAATACACGGAGCTCTACGACAAGTTGGTCGAAAACGTGCGGGACAAACCAGTCGACCTGCACGTTCCCGAGCGTGAAGTCGTGCTCGCGAGCATCGCCGTCGCGGGAGGAGAGGAACTATGAGCTTTCGCTGCGAGATGCGTCTGAGCGGCGAGGGGGGCCAAGGTCTCGTGCTCGCTGGGAAGATCCTCGCGGAGGCTGCCGCGATCTACCAGGGTATCAACGCCACCCAGAGCCAGTCGTACGGTCCCGAGGCGCGCGGCGGGGCCAGCCGCTCCGAGATCATCCTGTCCGACGAGGACATCGACTACCCGAAAGCGGTACGGCTCGATCTTCTGCTCGCTCTCACGCAAGAGGCGTGCGACCGATACGTCGTGGACCTCAAACCGTCCGGCGTCCTTCTCGTCGATTCGGACGCGGTGAAGAAGGTGCCCGAAGGTCCGTTCAGGACGTACCGCGCGCCCGTCATCCGGGGGGCGCGGGAGACGATCGGGCGCGAAATAGTCGCGAACATCGTCGCGCTCGGCATCATCACGCGCATCGCCGACGTGATCGATGAAGAATCGGTTCGAGAGGCGATCCTCACGCGAGTGCCGAAGGGGACGGAGGAGATCAACCTGAAGGCGTTCGAGCTGGGGCTTTCCATGGCCGACCGGCTCATCGCCGAGGAAGCCGGAAAGCCCGGCGCGAACTAGCCGCCCGGAACGCGCGCTCTCCCTCCCAGACGACGCGGAGAGTGCGGCACACGCGCGGCTCACCCCAACACGCGGGCGTATCCCGCAGCCCGGACAAGCGGATATGCTGCGCTACTTCCGGCGGCTCGAGGAACGGTCCCAAGAGCTTGGGAACCACCGTCGCAAGCACGTCCACGCCGTCGACAAGCACGGCAGGCTTCTCATCGACCGTTTGGAGGAATCGGGCCTCTTCGATCGCGTTCACCTTCGCCAGCTCGCGCAGGATCCCATCGCCGAAATGGACGCGGTTCTCGAGGCGGGCCGCGACGCCGAGGAGAAGCTCGTCCTCCTCGGAACCTACTACTCGATTCAGTTTCTCCAGATGAACATCCGCTCGATCGACCTCCTGCGATTGGACGCGAGCGGGTCCGATGACCGCACAGGCGTTTGCCGCGACTTCATCCGCGGGGTCGGAGACGACTTCCTCAAGCTGATCAGCGGATACATGACGCGCGTTCTCGACCTCTCGTTCGGAGACGAGCCCCGCCCCGAGTTCATCGTTTGTTCGGTAGGAACGCGCATGCACCAGGACGATGTCGATCTGGGCATCATCGATGACGGAAGCAGGGCGCGCGTCAACCTGAACCGCGCGATCGCGAGGACGGCCCGGGAGATGATGCGCTACGCGAGCGTGCCCGATTTCTATCTCTCCGAGCACGTCGGGGTAGAGAACTACACGGCCTCGATCGACGAGTACCGCCGGCGCCTCGATAAGAAGATACTCGACTTCGTGAGCGTGACGGAGATCCTCTCCGTCTACCCGCTCGTCGGCAGCCAGGAGCTGTTCAACCGCTTCCGGAGACGGATCATCGGCCGGTACTACTACCGGCCTCGCGGCGAGAACCGAGAGCACGAGGGGTATCTCCGCGGGCTGCTGGGGGAGATCGAATCGCTCTTACTCTGGCCGCACGAGCCCGAGCGGATTCACCCCAAGGAAGACCTCCTCCGCTTGGTCGGGGCGATCGTGAGCGCCTACCGATGCGTCTATCGGATCGAGGAGTCGGATCGATGGGAGGCGATGCGGCTTCTCGGGAAGAAGGTGCGCCGCCATCGGGAGGATCTTGCCGAGCTCGAAAAGAACTACACCCACGTCGAGACCTTTCGCCATCTCTACCAGCTGTTCTCCGCGCAGGAGGAGGAGATCGATCTTACCAATCCGGTCGAGCAGAACACCCTCCAGCAGGTCGCTCTCACGATGGGATACGAAGACGTTGGGGTCATCCGCGCGCGCGAGCAGCTTCTCGTTCGGTATTTCCAGCATGTTCGGCGCGGCCGCCAGACCGTTCGATCGCTCGTGCCGCTCTTGTCCGAGCACATCCGGAAGACCTCCGTCTTTTCCACATGGATGCGACCGGACGCCCAGGATGAGGGGGCGGTTCCCAAGAGGAATCTTCCCGTCGGCTTTCTTCGCCACGTGCGCTACTTCCAGGGCATCAAGTATTGGAACGATCTCCTCGAGGCGCTTGAGAATGAACGAGGCGACCTGCTCGATCGGTTCCTTACCGACATGTTCGCTCTCGATGAGTCCCATCGCACGCAAGTCCTGAAGTACTACGCCTCCTGGGGATACGAGACGTTCTATACGCTCGAGCGCCTGCTGGTCGTGTTCGGACGAAATACGCGAAAGCGAGGCGCTCGCGAGGTGTTCGAGGGCTTGAACCGGGCCTTTCTGGACACAATCCAGGGAACGCCGGACGATATTCGGCGCCTCGCGACCGTCTTCGTTCATTACCCCTTCATGACCTACCGCTATCTGACCCTCATGGACGACCGTTCCCTGGCGGAGTTTCACTCCAAGCTCGGAGGGGAAGTCTGGGACGCGCAGGCGGGGCGTTGGCGAGATTGGCTCGTGCGTCTCTGCGAGATCCTCCGCCGATCGAGCCGGTTCTTCCGGAGATCGATCGACCGCGTGTGCGAGAATCATCCTGAGTATCTTCTCTACTTCGGCGACCTCAAGAAGCTCGACCGGATCACGAAGGGGATTCTCGCGGATCTTCTCCGCCTGCCTTCCCACGACCAGCAGAAGAAGGAACTCGGCGCCTACTACGACCTGCAGTTCCTTCGGATCGGTCTCGCCACGCTTCAAGGAATGCCTCTCTCCCAGCTTGACGCGGAATTCACCGAGTTCGCCGACTACTTCCTCGAAATCCTCTTCGATATTTGCAAGGCGGAAGTGGACGCCGAACAGGGGCGGCGTCTTCACACACACGATTTGCTCGCTCTCTTCGTCGCCGGGGGTCATGCGCGCGAGCGGGCACACCAAGACGACTACGATCTCATTGTCCTCCTTAACTCCGATTCGGAAGACGTCCATGAGTACACGAACCAGATCATCACGCGTCTCAACCGGGAGATCAGCCGGAGAGGCATCATGCCGCAATACCACCTGGCCGATCGATTCGGGAGTTTCGTGACGCGTTTCTCTGAACTCGAGAGCTTCCTGCGCGGCGAGGGGAAGACGTCTTACGTCGACATGTCCCAGCTTCTCGGCGCCCGCCAAATCGTCGGGAGCAGCCGCCTGGAAGCGGAATTCAACCGCCGGATCGTCGAAGGCTGCATCTACGAGAACAAAGACATCTACACGATCTCGGTGATCGGTGAGATCGAGTCCCGGAGAAGCTTCATGGGCGAACAATGCGAGGGAACGGAGTTCGACATCAAGGAGTGCCGGGGCGGTCTCAGGGACCTGGAAATGGGAATGCTCCTCTGGAAGGTGATGTACCGGATCCGGGAACCGATCGGAGGGCGCTTCTGGGACGTGCTCGCCGAGAAGTGCCCCGGACAGCGCTGGGAGTTCAAGGAGTTGAAGGAATCGTATCAGTTCCTGAATCGCCTTCGGGACGTCTACCGACTCTCGGTCGCCCCGGTCAACGTGCTGAACCCCGCCTTCATGGGGCGCCCGGCCGAGCTGCTCGGCTATCGTTCCTCCGACGGCCTCACCGCCGGCGAGAAGCTCCTCCGCGACCATGCGAAGCACTCCTCCCGGGTCGCCGAGAGCCTCGATCGGCTCATCCGGGACGCCGTCAAGTTCGAGGGAGGAACCTCTCCTCCAGAAGGCCGTGCCGAAGCCCTCGATCGCTGACGACGAACTTCGGCGCCCCCAGCTTCAGGAGCGCCGCGCGCGCCACCGCCGCTCCCGCGAGAATCACGTCGGCGCGTTCGGGCGGAAGACCCTTGATCTTCTTGCGTTCCTCGACCGAAAGGGGCCGCAAGAGATCGATCTGGCGTTCGAGCTCGACGAGAGCGACCTCGGCCCCTCTCGTACCCGCCGGATCGAAGGGCTCCGTCCGTCTCATGACCGCCGCGATCGTCGCAGCGGTTCCCCCGACGCCGATCGGCGCTTCCGCACAGAGAGGAAGACCAGAAAGAGCGCTTGTCACATGAAGCAAAAGCTCCTC
Source organism: Candidatus Eisenbacteria bacterium (assembly GCA_016867715.1). NCBI lineage: Bacteria > Candidatus Eiseniibacteriota > Candidatus Eiseniibacteriota bacterium. The sequence continues at coordinate 9,814 of VGIW01000008.1, forward strand.
GAGTTCCCGCGCGGCGACCGGATCCGAGCGGAGAAACCGATCGGTCAGAAACCGGACGCCGATCGGAAGGCTGACCGTTCTCTCGATCCGATCGCCGCTGCCGCTCGCGAACTCGACGCTCCCGCCTCCTATGTCGAACACACATGTCTCCCCTTCGGCGCGGCCCAGGATCGAACGGGCTCCGCGGTAGGAGAGCCTCGCCTCTTCTTCGCCGGAGAGGATCTCGATCGAGACGCCGAGAGCGCGCGACCGAGCGAGAAACTCGTCCGCGTTCCCGGCCGTCCTCAGCCCCATCGTTCCGACGACCACGACGCCTCGCGCGCCCCGCTCTCGAGCGGCCTCGAGGAACTCCGCAAGGACACCGAGGGTTCTCTCCGCAGCTTCCTCCCCGATCCGGCCTCGCGCGTGAAGGTCCTTCCCGAGACGCGTGACGGCGACCCGTTCCTCGACGACCTCGATGCCGGCAAGAGAGACACTCGCGATGAGCAGCTTCACCGAGTTCGTCCCGATGTCGATCGCCGCCCGTGTTTCCGATCCGCGTCTCTTGCGGGATTCCTGCATCCCTTCGTTCCCTCCGTTCCGCCCAAAGCGCGGTCAATCCGCAATCAACAAACCGATCAAGGCGGCCGCCGCCACCCAGAGAACTGCATAGTCCATCCCGAGCACCGGAAGGAAGAGAACGCTTCCGGCGAGCGCGCCGGCGCTCCCCCCGATGAGGTCCGCCGCGTAGAGCGTCTCGCCGGACGCACCTCTCCTTTCCGCTGCGCGGCAGAAGATCGCCCCCACGAGAAGAGCCCCGAGAAGAAGCCACGCAAAGAAGACCGGAACCGAACCCGCGACGCCCCATCGGAAGAAGGCGATCGTGAGGAGCGAGTGCGCGGCCAGCAAGAGAAGCAAGATTCGGCCGCCGCCCGGCGCGCGCGCGGCGAGCCTCCCCGCCCAAGGCGAGAGCGCCAGACCTCCCATGAACCCGGCGAGAAGAAGACCGACATCGCGATACAAGACCCCGCTCGCAGTCTGAAACCGAAGAAGGACCGCGAACTCGATCACAACCCCCGCGAAACCGGCAAGCGCGACGAGAAGCGCATCGGCTCGGGGAGACCCGCCGCGCATCCGAAAGAAGACGGCGAAGAGCAAGACGAGAAACGCCCAGATCCAGGCTCCCCCGGGAAGATCGAGATCGGCGAAGGGCCTATGAAAGCGAGAGAGCCAGAGGAGAATCGTGAAGGAGTAGCAGATCGGCCGTCTGTCCGAGTTGACCGGCACGAGAAGCCCGCGCATCTTCTCGTCGATCGAAGCGAAGCGGTCATTCGTATAGAGATAGCGAACGTATGTATCGTTCACGAGTCGAGTTTCGATCGCTCGTTCTCGGAGACGGCGGCCGAGCGCGCCGTGGTCCCGATCGAGGGGCTCGTCGGAGGCGAGAAAGATGTTCGAGGCGCCGGGCAGAACGACGACATCCGAGAACGTCTCTCGCAGGGCTCGGTGGATGCTGGCGTTTCTTCGCGCGAGAAGCGGCGTCCAGAGTTGCTCCGCGGAGGCGAGCCGAAAGGCGAGCACACCCCCGGGCCGAAGGGCGCGCGCGGAATCGCGGAAGAACTCGCGTGTGAAGAACCGGTTCGAAGCGCCTGCACCCGGATCAGGCCCGTCGATAAGAACGGCGTCGTAGCGGCTCGCGGCCCGCCGCACTTCCCGCCTCGGATCGCCGACAAGAAGCCGAACGTCCGGCGCTCCTTCCGAAACTCGCCGATCCTCCGGCAGATGCTTCCGGCCGAGCTCCAATAGGGCGCGGTCCGTTTCCACTACGTCGATCCGATCGGGGCGATGCTTCCGAGCCTCGACCGCCGCGCCGGTCATCGAGCCCCCAACGAGAAGAACTTCTCTCGGAGATTCCCTCTGGATCAGCGCGAGATGGACGAGCTCCTCAGGATTCGTGCTCTCCGTGTCGAACGAGAGCGCGCCGTTTTCGAAGACCGCGATCTGTCCCCCCCTCTCCGTCAGCGTGATCCGGCCGTAGGGGGAGTCGCGGCTCGCGAGAAGCGATGGGAGTTGCCACCGCTGGGTCTTTCGGTCGACGTCGTCGCCCGCGAGAAGAAGCACTCCGAGGAGCGCGCTCCCGCCAACGCGGAAGAGAAGACGAGACGACGCGCCGAGGCGCGGGAAGAACGACGCGACGAAGAGAGCCGAAGACCCGAGGAGAAGCGCGACCGCCGAGGCGGGAGCTCCTGCGGCGAGAAGAAGAACGGACGCGATGCCCCCCGCCACCCCGCCGAGCGACTCGAGCCCATACGCGACCCCGAAGCCTCCGCCGAGAGCGCGCGAGCGCCGCGCGGCTTGAACGAACGATAGCCCGAGGATGAATCCGGCGGGCGCGAGCACGATCGCCAGCACGACGACCTGCTGTTCCAGGGGGAGATAGGCTCCCGGCGTCGCGCGAAGGAGAAGACGCGCGCCCCTGGCGAGCGCGACGGTTGCGGGCAACGCGAGGCCGGCCAGCGCGAGGCACGGCGCCGGCTCCGCGCCGGTCCCGCCCCATCCCCTCCGTCCGGCGAAAGCCCCCGCGCCGGTGCCGATCATCCAGAAAGCGATGGATAGAAGAACGACGAGCTCGCTCCCGAAGAACGCGACCGCCGATTCCCGAATGAGAACGACCTGGGCGAGAATCGAGAAGAACCCGATGAAGATCAGGACGAACTGCATCTCTAGTTATGATCCGGCAGAAACTCGACCGGTGTTTCTCGGCCGGTCGGTCCGGGCGCGGCGGATCGTTTATCGCACGACTTCTTCTTCGTGAAAGACATCCGCTTGAAACACGAAGAGTCGCGCTTCCTTCTTCCAACAGCCGCCCGGAAGACCCGCTTTCGCGCAGAGATGATCGAGCATCTCCTCGCGGCTCCATCCTTGTTCGGGCGCCACCTGCGGGAGAAAGATGGCGGACCTTCCGTCCTTTTCGATCACGACGCCGTCCCGGCCGACCACGATGTCTCCCGGCTTTGCGACTCTCCGCCTCGGCGTGAGAACCGAGATCTCGATTGCGATCTCGCCCCACTCCTCGAGCGTCAGGGGAGCGAAGCGGCGATCGCTGAAGGCCGACTTGAGAGCCGTCTCCGACACGACACGATAGAGAGGCCGATCCTCTCCCATGTGTCCGATGCACCCCCTCAGCTCTCCGTTCTTCTTCAGCGTGACGAAGGCGCCCCTCGCGACGAGGAGCTCCGGATCGTCGGCGCGCGGAAGAGGCGCGGTGCGCGTCCGAAGGTACTGATCGATTGTGCACCGCGCGTGGCGAAGAAGAGCACGCTTCTGATCCGCGCGGAGCGGCGAGCCGTCCCCCTTCGCGCTCGGCCGGTCGAGGCCGGAGAAGTCGGGGGAGGTCACGCCGGTCCCAAACACGACCGCGCCGTACCCGACGACTCGCCCCGGATCTCCGATTGCGGCATCTCCGGAGTTCGCGTAGCTCACGGCGACCCCGTACGGCGCGCCTAGTCTTCTTGCCGCGCGCATGACCACGAGTATCGGCGCTTCGCCGCACGCGGCCGTGGAGAGCCCCGGGATGCCCCGGTTCATCTCGCGGCGGATCGTCGCCCGCACCGAGTCCGGATCGCCCGCGGCGATCGCCCGAAGAACCCTCCCGTCGGTCGTCGCCGCGTCGTCTTGCGCCGGATAGTGGGAGAGATCCGTGCTCGCGACGATCAGCGCTCCCCGATCCGCGGCCGCGTCGGCGAGCGCGTCGCCGAGAGCATCGCAGAGATCCGGATCGGCGCTCCCGACGACGACAGGCACGATCTTCGCCCTCGGGAAGAGCACCTGGATGAACGGAACCTGAACCTCGACCGAGTGCTCCCTCTCGTGCGCGTCCTTTCGCGAGACGAAGCGCCCGTCCGACCTCAGCAGCTTCTTCGCGAACTCCGCGTCGACGGGGACTTCTCCGAGCGGCGTGCGGAAGGAGCCTTCCGCCCAAACAGCGGCGCCCCGAAAGGCCGGGACCGTATGGTTCGTTCCAATAATGATCACGGTCGAAGGATTGAGGTCCGCGGCTTGTTTGTAGGCGTCTGCCGCGATCTGCGCGGAATAGATGTAGCCGGCGTGCGGCGCGATGAGAGCCATCGGACCGGGGACCGGCCGGTCGACCGCGTCCTCGAGGTAGCAGTCGATCGCCCGGCGAAGCTCGGATGGATCCGCAGGATAGAAACTCCCCGCAACCGCCTCGGGACGGGTTTCTCCGAGCGCCTCGCCCGGACCGGCGATGATGAGGGCAGTCAATATGAGAAAGACGAGCCCACCAAGCGGGACGGGTGAGCCGCTGTTGCCAGCCCGAGATCCCCGCCCGCAGTAGAAAACGCGGAGGGGAGGAAGGGAGATCCGTGTAGCCTGGGCTCCGCGCGCGTTTTCGTCGCGAGGGCGGGAAGCGCGCGGCGAGAGGCCGACCTGGACGAGCCGCTTCCGGAAGCGTAGCCCCGGCGCTACACTGAGGAAGCGGCGACGGAAGGGAGGCCTCGCAGCCCGAGATCCCCGCCCGCAGTAGAAAACGCGCGCGGAGCCCAGGCTACCAGAGGCCCGCGATCGCGGTGCCGCAAGCCTCACACGCCCCTCCCTTCAGGCGCGCCGCGCGGACGGAGAAGCCCCTCCGTTCCACGACGATCTCCCCGCACCCAGGGCAGAAGGTATGGTTCCCCGGATGCCCGGGAACGTTGCCGACGTATGGATAGCGAAGACCCGCGGCGAGAGCGATCTCCCGCGCGCGTTCCAGCGTCGAGATTGGGGTCGGCGGAAGGTTCATCAATTGATAATCCGGATGAAAACGAGTGAAGTGCACAGGGACGTCCGGCCCCGCCTCGCCGACTACCCATTCACAAAGACCCTTCAGGTCTTCTTCCGAATCATTGAGAGTGGGAACGACGAGGTTGACGATCTCCAGATGGACTCCTTTCGCCGCGATCGTCCGGATCGTGCGGAGAACGGGCGCGAGGTCCGCCCCGCATACGTTCCGATAGAAGTCCTCGCTATATCCCTTGAGATCGATCTTGATCGCGTCGAGTATCGTGCAGAACTCGGCGAGCGGCTCGGAATTCATGAAACCGCAACTGACGAGGACATGACGGATTCCGCGAGGTTTCCCCTCGTTCACGATATCCCGTATGTACTCGAAGAAGACGGTCGGCTCGTTGTAGGTGAACGCGATCACGGGCGCCCCGTTGCGCTCCGCGCCCCGCACGATCGCAGCCGGAGTGATCTCGGGCGCGTTCAGATCCTCCGGGCTCGCCTGCGAAAGCTCCCAGTTCTGGCAGAACCTGCATCGAAGCGGACAGCCCGCCGTTCCGATCGAGTAGGCGAGAGACCCGGGGAGGAAATGATAGAAGGGCTTCTTCTCGATCGGATCGGTGTGGACTGCCGCCGGACGGCCGTAGGAGAGCGTCCTGAGCGTACCGCCGACGTTCTCGCGCACGCGACACCGGCCGCGTTCGCCGCCCTGGATCGCACACTCGTGCGCGCAGAGAAAGCACTTCACAAGCCGGGGGTCGTGCTCGAAGGCGGGGTCGAGCGCATCGGCGTCCGCGTGGCAGCGCGCGCAGTTCCCGGCTGCTCCCGCGACGGAGGACCAATAAGAGGCCTCCGGGGCACCTTGCGCGAGGGGACTCGCTCCGCGGGCCGCCGCCTCGACGGACCGGCCGAAAAGCGCCTCCAGCCAGGGTGGGGCCGCCAAGAGGAGCGCCCCCCCGACCGCACCGGCGCGCCCGGTGCACGCGAGGAATCGGCGTCTCGTCAGTCCGCGTTCGGCCATCTCTTCCGCTCGCACGCTCGCCGCGTGCATCGGGGATTCGTTCTTATCTTCTCACATTTGTCGCGACGCGGCAATCCCCGAGCGGAGATGCGGCCCGACCGACCGAGGCGGTCGACTCAGGAGCTCGAACTCCTTACAATGAACCGAGAGCGAGGACGGGGAGGTGGACGAGCCGATGCGTTTCGAAGACGACCGCTACTGCTACCTTTGCGGACCGGCGAACCCGATCGGTCTTCGCGTCGAGCCGAACAAAGCGGACGGTCGATGCGAGATCCGGTGGATGCCGGAAAGGGAGTACCAAGGCTTCCGGAATATTCTTCATGGTGGAATCATTTCGGCCCTTCTCGACGAGGCGATGGCGCACGCGGTTCTCACGGTCGCCCCCGGCGCGGCGACCGCGGAGCTTTCGGTGACCTTTCGAAAACCCGCGCGGACCGATCGCGAGGTTCATGTCCGGGCGCGCGTCGAGGATCGGAGAGGACGCCTCGTGCGCGCGTCGGCGGTCCTCGTTCAGGAAGGGGAGGAACGAGCGTCGGCCGAGGCGAGGTTCGTCGTGCTCGCGAAGCCCGCCGCGGAATGACGCCCCGCAATCCGTTGTTTTCCAATCGGTTGAACCGCTCGCTCGTAGGAGCAGCCTCGCGCGGCCCGCAAAGCGAGCCCGTGTTTCGCGTGGACTCGCCGCGCCGGCTCTTGGTAGAATCGACGCGGGTTCGTTCGTCGATCCTCGGGATCCCGAAGCCCTCCGCGAGGTCCGCTCGCCGGTGCGGATGCGTGAGAGTCGGGCCCGGAGATCGTCTTCTTCGGCGGGAGGAACATGCATGGAAACCAGGGTTCGCCGGATCGACTACTTCCACGCCACGGTCAAGGACCGACCGGGCGAGGCGTTCGAGATTCTGAGTCGCCTGCGCGCATCGGGAGTCAACCTCCTCGCGTTCAGCGCCGTTCCGTGCGGCCTCGGCAACACGCAGCTCGTCCTCTTCCCAGAAGACGTACAAAGCCTCGCGCGGGCGGCGGCCGACTCGGACATGGTTCTCATCGGACCGCACCGCGCGTTCCTCGTTCAGGGCGACGACAGGTTGGGAGCGATCTCGGAGATCCACCGGAAGCTCTTCGAGGCCAGCGTCAACGTCTACGCATCGAACGGGGTGACCGACGGCAAGGGCGGCTACGGCTACATCTTCTACGTGAAGCCGGAGGAGTTCGAGCGAGCCGCCCGCGCGCTCGGCGTCTAGCCGCTCTCGGCGCCTGATCCCTTCGTGGATAAAGGATCGGGCACTGAGCCTCCCCCCGAACACGTATCGGGCAAGCCGGAGACTCTCGCTCCATTCCTTTGGAGACGGGACGGACGCCCGCTGCCTGCCGCGTGAATCAGGCGACCCTCGTCGGCGACCATCTCGCGCGACCGGCCGCCGCGGTGAAGAATGGACGAACACCGAGAACTCTGGTGGAAATCGCCGACGGTCGAACTCGCGAAAGTCGAGCACCTCCGTCTTCCCGACGGTTTCACGACCGCTCGCGGCGCGTGCATCCCCTCGATCCAGGTGAGCTTCGAATCGTGGGGCGTTCTGAACGAGCGCAAGAACAACGCGGTCCTCATCGCGCATCCCCTGACGGCCGATTGTCACGCGACCGGATCGTTCGCGGGCGAGCCTCCCGGATGGTGGGAAGGGGTGATCGGTCCCGGAAACTCGATCGACACGAACCGGTACTTCGTCGTCTGCCCGAACCTCCTCGGCGGATGCTACGGCACGACCGGTCCGCGCTTCCCGGCGCCGGACGGCGGCCCTTACCTCGATCGTTTCCCGCTTCTGTCTCCGAGCGACATGATGCGGGTCCAAAGTCTCTTCGTGAAGCAGCTCGGGATCGAGCGGCTCCGCATGGTCGTTGGACCGAGCATGGGCGGAATGATCGCGTGGGAATGGGCGATCGAGGCGGGAGAGGATCTGGACCTCGCGGTGATCGTCGCCGCGCCGCTCCGCACGACCGCGTACCAGATCGGATTGAACTGGCTGCAGAGACGCGGGATCGAGCTCGATCTTCGAGAAGACCCGGCGATGGCGGATTGGGGGCGGATGGTGGCGCGCGGCGTCGGAATGCTGAGCTATCGCTCTCCGGTCGGACTCGAGGAGAAGTTCGGCCGCGTGTGGTTCCGCGAGCCCGGCTCCGTGCTCGGGGAGCGCGGGATGTTCAACATCGAGTCGTGGCTCCGTCATCACGGAAAGCGGATCGTCCGCCGCTTCGATCCGTATACGTATCTTCTCTTCAGCCGCGCGATGGACCTCCACGATATCGGCGAGGGGCGGGGCGGGCTCATCGCGGCGCTCGACCGCGTGCGATGCCGCGTGCTCGTCGTCGGTGTGAGCAGCGACAACCTCTACCCGCCGGCCGAGGTCCATCAGGGGGCGGACGTTCTCCGTCATCTCGGGAAGCCGGTCGAGTACGCGGAGATCCGCTCGCCGCACGGGCACGACGCCGTGTTCATCGAAACACGGCCGATCGGAGCGTGCATCCGCGGGCTCCTCGAACGGGAACCGAGGATCGTGCCGACGCCGGCGGAGCGGGAAATCCGCGTCGTGCGAATCGGGATTCTCGGGGCGGGGCGCGTGGCTTCCTTGTTCGCGCGACTCCTCGCGGATCGGCACGAGGTAACCCGTCGCGAGTACGGGCTCGAGTTCGTCGTCGCCGCCGTCGCGGACACCGACCCGGAGAAGAGACCCGGGCCCGAGTTCGAGGGGGCTGATTTCGGACGCGACCCGGAGGCGCTCGTCCGAAGAAAGGACATCGACGCGCTCGTCGAGGCGACGAGCGGAACGGACGCCCATAGGATCATCGAACAGGCGATCGAGCGGCGGCTTCCGGTCGTCACACCGAACAAGTCCCTTGTTCACGAGCACGGCGCGCGACTCGAATCGCTCGCCCTCGAACGCGGCGTGCGGCTCGCCTATCAGAACGCGATCTCCGCCGGTTGGCCGCTCCTCTACGCGATCGAGCGCCCGCTCGGCGGCATCGTTGTTTCGTCGATCGAGGCGATTCTTTCCTCCGCGGCCGGCGCCGCCCTCGAGCGGATCGAATCGGGAGCGACGTTCGACGAGGCGACCCGCTTTCTCCGCGAGGAAGGCTTCTCGGAGTTCGACCCGGAGCTCGACACGTCCGGCTGGGACTCCGCGCAGAAGCTCGCCGTTCTCCTCTCGCGCGCCGAGGAAGCGCGCATCACCGCTTCCGATCTGTTCGTGAAGGGAATCGAGACGATCGACCCGGTGCTCGCGCGGGCGGCAATCCCGCTCGGTCTTCGCGTGCGGCTCGTCGCGATCTATCGCTCTCTTGCGGAAGGACTCGAGGCCGGCGTTCTCCCGGCGGCAGTCCCCGCGGAAGGGCACCTCGGTTCGGTTCGAGCCGAAGATAACGTGGTGATCCTGCGGAGCGGCGAGGGGGGCGAAATGGTTTACATCGGAAAAGGACGCGGGAGTCTTCCCGTCGCAACGGCCGTCTTCAACGACCTCGTCGGCCTCTTTCACCCGAGCCGGAGCTGGACCGGGCAATTCCCCCGCCCGCCGAGAAAGCCGGCCCCGCCGCGCTTCGAACGGCATCTCGCCATGCGGGACGGAACAGCGTTCTTTTCGGATGCTCCCGCGCCGGGTTCCGTCCCCGTTCTCGATTCGTTCTTGGCGAGCGGATGAGTTTCCGCATCGCGGAAACGCGAGTCGGACTCGCGAGCATGAAGAAACGGTTCCGCTCGATCGCGCGAGCATCCGCCAAGGAAGAACCGGCCCCGTCTCACCTCGGGCGAAAGCCGCGGCGAACCTTCCGCTGGAAACCCTCCATGTACAAATAAAAGACGGGCGTGACGAAGAGCGTCAGGAACTGCGAGAAGAGAAGCCCTCCCACGACCGCGAGGCCGAGGGGCTGTCTCGACTCCGCTCCCGCTCCGTATCCGACGGCGATCGGCAGAGTGCCCATCAGCGCGGACATGGTGGTCATCATGATCGGACGAAAACGGATGAGACACGCCTGGAAGATCGCTTCCTCGGGGTTCTTCCCTTCCGTTCGCTCCGCCTCCAGCGCGAAGTCGATCATCATGATTCCGTTCTTCTTCACGAGGCCCACGAGCATGATGACGCCCACGAACGCATAGATGCTGAGCTCCACACGGAAAGCAAGGAGCGTGAGAAGGGCGCCGAAGCCCGCGAACGGGAGAGCCGAGAGGATCGTGATCGGATGGATGAAGCTTTCGTAGAGGATTCCGAGCACGAGGTAGATGACAAGAACTGCGACGAGAAGGAGAATCCCGAGGCCTCGCACGGAGGATTGAAAGGCCTGGGCGGTCCCCTGAAAGCTCGTCACGATCGTCGGCGGAAGGACGTCGCGCGCAAGCTCCTGCACGCGCCCCACCGCCTCTCCGAGGGCGACGCCCGGTTCGAGATTGAACGAGATCGTCACGGCGGGGAGCTGGCCGAGATGGTTCACCGATGAAGGTCCGACCGACTCGGTGATGTCCGCCAGCGCGCCGAGCGGGACCAGACGCCCTTTCGAGGAACGAACGTACAGCGTCGAGAAGGTCGCCGGATCCAGGCGATATTCGGGAAGCAGCTCGAGAATCACCGCATATTGGTTGTTCGGCGCGTAGATCGTCGAGATCTGGCCCGAAGCGAAAGCATTCCGGAGCGTCTCCTCCACCTGGCGGGCCGAAACCCCGAGGGCCGAGGCTCGATCTCGATCGATATCGATGTTCACCTGCGGGTTCCGGATTCTGAGATCGCTCGTGACGTCCGTGAGGCCCGGCAGATCGCGCATGCGCCTCTCGAGATCGCCGGCGCTCGCGTACAACTCGTCGGTATCCGCCCCTTGAAGTGTGAATTGATATTGGCTCTTCGTGAGCTGTCCACCGATCCGAAGCGGCGGCGGATTCTGAAGGAACACTCGGATTCCCGGAATTCGGCCGAGCTTCGGCCGGAGCTTCTCGATGATCTCTTCCGGCGAAAGCGATCTCTCCGCGCGCGGCTTCAGGCGAACGAAGAAAACTCCCTGCGTGCTCGATCCGGTCGCTCTCCCTCCTCCCCCGACGTTCGACATGAACGCCTCGACGTTCGGGTCTTCGGCGAGGATGGCCGCCGCCGTCTTCTGGTACCGCACCATCGTCTCGAACGAGGTTCCTTCCTGAGATTCCGTAGCGCCGAAGAGCTGACCCGTATCCGCGTTCGGCATGAAGCCCTTCGGGATCGCCTGGAAGAGGAAGATGCTGAGAACGAGAACGAGCGCGGAGTAGGCGAGCGTGATCCGGCGATGACGAAGAGACCAGGCAAGTCCCCTTTCGTAGACGGCGAGCATCGCTTGGAAGGCGCGCTCGGAGGCGGCATAGAGCCGTCCGTGTCGGCTCTCTCCGGACGCCTTCAAGAAGCGGCTCGCCATCATCGGCGTCAGCGTGAGCGACACGAAGCCGGAGATCAGGATCGCGACCGCGATCGTCACGGAGAACTCCTGGAACAGACGCCCGAGGATGCCGCCCATGAAGAGGACCGGGATGAAGACGGCGACGAGGGAGAAGGTCATCGAGAGAATCGTGAACCCGACCTCGCGGGAACCGTTTCGAGCGGCCTCGAAAGGGGTTTCGCCCTTCTCCATGTGACGCACGATGTTTTCGAGCATGACGATCGCGTCGTCCACGACGAAACCGAGCGAAAGAGTGAGCGCCATCAGCGAGAGGTTGTCCAAACTGAAACCGAGCAGCCGCATCGCCGCGAAGGAACCGGCGATCGAGAGCGGAAGAGCCAGAGATGGGATGAGGGTGGCAGAAAGATTCCGAAGAAAGAGGAAGATCACGACGACGACGAGCACGAGCGTGAGGAGCAGTGTGAACTTCACGTCCCGCACCGATTCCTGGATCGACTCGGACCGGTCGAAGAGCACGTGCATCGAAACTGCGCCGGGGAGCTTCTCGCGGAAGCTCGGAAGGAGATCGCGCACGGCCCTCGTCACCTGCATGGTGTTCGTTCCCGGCTGGCGCTGCACGGCGAGAACGATCGCGCGCTGATCGACATACCACGCGGCGATCTTGTCGTTCTGCACTCCGTCCAAGACGCGCCCGACATCCTCGAGGCGCACCGGACTGCCGTTCCGATAAGCCACGATGACCGGCCGGTAGGCTTCCGCTTCCATCAGGCGCCCGCTCGACTGGATCGTAAAGGCGGTCGCCCGCCCGTCGAGAAAGCCGGTGGGGAGGTTCACGTTTGCGGCGCGGATCGCGTTTTCCACCTCGTCGATTCCGATCCCCCGGCTCGCTAGCGCCGCCGGATCGAGCTGCACACGAACCGCGTATTTCTGCGATCCGAAGACGAGAACTTGCGCCACCCCGTTCACCATCGAGATCCGCTCGGCGAGCATCGTCTCTCCGAACTCGTTGAGGGCGTAGAGCGGAAGGGTCGCGGACGTGAGCGAGATGTAAAGGATCGGTTGATCCGCCGGGTTCACCTTGCGGTACGACGGCGGTGCGGGCATGTCGGGCGGGAGTTGGCGCAGCGCGGCGGCGATCGCGGCCTGCACGTCCTGCGCCGCCGCGTCGAGATCTCGCCCAAGATCGAACTGGAGCGTGATCTGCGAGACGCCGAGCGAGTTGGTCGAGTTCATCGACTCGAGGCCGGCGATCGTGGAGAACTGCCGCTCGAGCGGGGTGGCGACCGAGGAGGCCATCGTCTCGGGGGAAGCGCCCGGAAGGGACGCTGAAACTTGAAGCGTTGGGAAATCGACGTTGGGAAGATCGCTCACCGGAAGCGATCGATATCCGACCGCGCCGAAGGCGAGGATGCCGAGCATGACGAGAGTCGTCATCACCGGCCTTCGGATGAAGAGCTCGGAGAAGTTCATCGAACCGCCGCTCCGGCCGGTTCCGCTTCGGACTTCACGGCGACCTTCGCTCCGGGAAAGAGCCGGATCTGGCCTTCGGTGACGACCTTTTCGCCCGCGCGCACGCCCTCCTCGATGACGACTCCTCCGTTCCAGCGCGCCCCCGTCCGGACCGGGCGAAGCTCGGCCGTGTCGCCCGGCCCGACGATGAACACATAGCTCCCCTGTTGACCGGTCTGGATCGCTTCCTCGGGAAGGAGGACCGCGCCCTTCTCCGTCGCGAGCGTGAGCTTCACGTCGACGAACTGCCCCGGCCAGAGAGTGCGCTTCTCGTTCGGAAACGTCGCCTTGAGAAGGATCGTGCCGGTCGCCTCATCGGCGGCGTTGTCGAGAAACGTCAGCTCCCCCTCGCCCGCGGACGCAGTCTCGCCGGGGAGCGAAGCCTCCACGCGCAGCGTTCCCTCGTCCGCGTGCCGGCGGATCGCGGAGAGCCTTCGCTCGGGAACGGAGAAGCCCACGTAAACGGGCGTGATCTGATGGATCACGACGAGAGGGCTCTCGTCGTTCGCTCGGACCAAGTTGCCCGGGTGAACGAGGATGTCCCCCGCGCGGCCTCCGATCGGCGCGCGAATCGAGCAGAAGTCCAGATTGAGGCGCGCGGTTTCGAGGGCCGCCTCGTCCGCGCGCACGGCCGCCCTCCACGCTTCGGCGTCGGCGAGAGCCTCGTCGTATTGCTTCCTCGTGACGTAGCCTTTCTCGACGAGGTCCGCATAGCGCTGAGCGGTCGCCTCCGCGCTCGCCGCGCGCGCCGCGTCTCTCGCGGAATCGGCCTCCGCCTGCCGAAGCGCCGCCTCGAAAGGACGCCGATCGACTACGAAGAGAAGATCTCCGCGCCGCACTTCCGCGCCCGGTTCGAAGACCGCGCGCTCGATCTCTCCCGCGATCCGCGGGCGAACCGAGACCGCGCGGTACGCCTCCACAGTCCCGATCGTTTTCACTTCAAGGGGAACGTCCGCACGCACCGCCTCGCGGACGACGACCGGAGCCGCCGGGCGCTCGTGCGGCGTCCCGGCTTCCCGGCCTTCTCCGCCTCCACACCCTTGAAACACGAATGAACAGACGATGAGCAACGGAAACAGCGCGTCGCCGCCGTGCCCGCGTTCGGATCGACGACCGCGGTTTTGCAGATCTTGCGGACGCGCGAATGGGAATCGACTCATTTCTATTCGTCCTTCCCGGCGCCGGTTTCCTTCTCCATCCGCGCTCCCGCGGACGAGGAGATCGGCTCGCCGACGGCGCGTGTGAGCCGCGCGAGCGAGAGGAACCAGTCCGACCGCGCGCGGACACGCTCCGCGCGGGCGTTCTCGAGCGCGCTCTGGGCGGCCATAAGATCGAGCACGCTCCCCACTCCGGATCGATAGCGACCGAGAGCGACGTCGTGCGACTCCGAGGCGCTCTTCACGAGATCCTCGCTCGCCCGTACCCGCGTTCCGGCGGTCCTAAAGTCGTAGTAGCTCGTCCACACATCGAGAACGACGGCTTGCTCCGCCTCGCGGAGCCGCGCCTCCGCGGCCGCCGCGTCCGCCTCCGCCTCGAAGCGGGCGTACCGGTGCGAGAAGCCCGTGAAAAGCGGGAAACGAACCGAGAGAAGACCGCGGTAGATGTCGTCGTATTCGTCCGGATCTCCCGCGTAGCTTCGTTCCGCGCCGGCGGAGAGAGTCAATCTCGGGAGACCATCGGCTCGGACTTTGCGCGAATGAGCGCGCGCTTGGAGCGCACGGGCGCGCGCCGCCGCAAGGTCCGGCCGCGCGGCGAGCGCCTTCTCCAAGTAGCGATCGATCCCCTCGAGCACAGGATCGGACGGAAGCTCCTCGGGCGGGAGAGCGGCATCGAAATCGGTGTTCGCGGAGAGGCCCATCGCCGTCGCGAGCACGCCGCGCGTCGTCAAGGTTTCTCCCCGAAGCTCCTCGACGGCGAGCGCCGCCTGCGAGAGAGCGGTTCGCGCCTGGAGAACGTCGGCGATCGTCGCGAGTCCCGAGCGATGGCGCTCCTCAGCGGCCTCGAAGCCGACGCGCGCCTCCTCGAGCGTGGAGAGCTTCGCTTCGAGCAGCGCCTTCGCGGCCACGTAGCCGTAGTACGCTTGCTGCACGCGAAGCGCCGCGTCCTGAATCGCCGCGTTGTGCATCCACCCCGCCGCCAAGAGCGCCTGCCGCGATTCGTCGATCGATGCCCCTCGCCCGCCGAAATCGTAAAGGAGATACGCGAGATCAGCCGATGCGCCGTACGTCTCTCGATCGTTCTCGGATCCGTCCGAGGAGAAGGTTCTCGCGCGGGCGGCCTCCGCTCCAAGATGAACCGAAGGGTATCGATCGGCGAGCGAGCCGCCGTACGCCGCCGCCGCCGAGCGCGCGTCTTCCCACGCCTCGCGCGTTTCGGCGCTGTTTCGAAGGGCGATGTCGACGATGTCGGCGAGCGTCCACTCCCGCGCGAGAGAGAGAAGCTCGGGCGGGATCTCCGGCGCTCGGGCGGCGAGGGAAGGCGCGGAAGCGCGCGGGGGCGTCCACGGAATCTGAGGAGCGGGGGACGCGCCCGGAACCCCGCGAACCGACGGGGGGTGATGCGCGCACCCGAGAACGAAGGCGAAGAAGAGAAGAAGAGAAACGGCGAGAGCCGTTCGGTTCTCTCTTCCCCTCGCGTCGCTCGTCGTCTTTCTCATGATTCCCCGGGCCGCGCCGATCTTCGCGACGTTCCCCGGCTTCCGCCCGCTCCTTGCGGACAATGGCATCATGCTATGCCTCGACGGCGAGTCGCGCAACCGGGCTCGCACGTCCCGCGGCCGGCCGCGGCTACACCGCGCTTCGCAACGCGAGCTCCCGGGGATAAGGCGCGAGATACGCCTGCGCTTCCACCCATGCGTGCCCGAGCCGCCGGAGATGATGATTGAGCAGCGTGAGAGCCGTGATGAGGGGAACGTGTCCCGCCCGATACTCCCCGATGATATCGTGAAGCTCCGCCTTGTCCGCCGCGTCGAGCTCATCCTTGAGAAAGCCGGCCAGATGTTGAAGAACGTTCGTGTGGCGCCCGGGAGAGGCAACCCGTTTGAGTCCGGCCATGAGGTCCGTTTCGTAGCGCGCGAGAAGCTCGTCGATCGGGAGGAGACCTGCCTCCGCGACAAGCTTCCCGAGGACACGGTAGTGCTCCGGACTATGCGCGAGAAGAAGGAGCTTGTGCGCGGTGTGAAACGCGATCACGTCGCGCGCCTTCGGCCCAGATGCTTTAAGATTCAACCAGCGATCGTAGGCGTAGATTCGCGCGATGAAGTTCTCGCGGAGTCTTGGATCGCGAAGGCGTCCCTCCTCCTCGACCGGGAGAAGCGGATTCCGCTCGAGCAGCGCTTCGGCGAACATCCCGACGCCGTCCTTCGACGGCACGTTGTTTGCGTCGTAGATCCGCACGCGCTCCATTCCGCACGACGGCGAGTCCTTCTTGAGCACGTACCCGCGAAGGTCCCAGCCGGTGATTTCAGCCGACTTGTCTCGCGCGTACTCTCTCATCTTTTCCGTATGGTCGGCTCCGGAGCGCACCCCCACGAGACGGATCTCGCCGGCTCGTCTCTCCAATTGAATCGATTCCCTCGGCGTGCCGAGCCCGATGTCGACTTCCGGGCAGACCCGGATCCACTCGACGTAATCCCCGAGGACGCGGACGAGAAAGTCGTCCTTCTTGTGTCCGCCGTCGAAGCGAACGAGGTCTCCGAGAAGACAGGAGCTGATTCCGAGACGGAGCTTCTGTTTCAACGGCGCGGCGTCGGAGCCGTCGGCGGCGGTTCGGTTCGCTGGTTGCGGCATCGTTTTCCCCCGAGGATTTCGGAAGGAGCGTTCTCGGCTTCAGCGCTTCTTCGCGCTCGATTTCTTGATCGACCCGTACGCGGCGAGCGTTCGCTCCCGCGCCTCGCGGTGGTCCACGATCGGGCGCGGGTACGTCTTCCCGAGCCGCACGCCGGCCGCGCGAAGGACCTCCTCAGGCGCCTTCCAAGGTTCATGGATGAAGCGATAGGGAAGCGCCGAGATTTCCCGAACCCAGCGCCGGACGTACGCGCCCTCGGGATCGTAGCGGGCGCCCTGCGCGCTCGGATGAAAGACGCGGAAGTAGGGCGCCGCGTCGGCGCCGCAGCCCGCGGTCCACTGCCAGCCGAGCGTGTTGTTTGCGAGATCGGCGTCGACGAGCGTGTCCCAGAACCAGCGCGCCCCCTCTTGCCACGGGAGGAGCAGATCCTTCGTCAAGAAGGACGCGGCCACCATGCGGACCCGGTTGTGCATCCACCCGGTCGTCCAAAGCTCGCGCATGCCGGCATCCACGAATGGATAGCCGGTGAGGCCGCGCTGCCAAGCGACGAGCTCCTTGCGGCTCCGCCTCCACGGGAAACGGGCGAAGAGGTTCCGAAGCGGCTCCTCCGGCGTGCGCGGAAAGTGATGGAGAAGATGATAAGCGAACTCGCGCCAAGCAAGCTGGCGGAGAAAAGGGAGCGCGGCTCCGCTTTCACGCGTTCCCCTCTCCGCCGCCTCCTGCTTCCTCGCCTCGATCCAGATCCGCTTTGGCCCGATCTCCCCGAAGTGGAGGTGGGGGGAAAGGCGCGACGTACCGATCCGATCGGGACGGTCGCGGTCTTCTTCATACTCGCTGAACGCGTTTCGCAAGAAGCGCTCGAGCGCGCGGCGCGCTCCCTCCTCCCCCGGCGTCCACGCGTCGCGAAGCCCGTCCGCCCAATCGACGGAGGGTAGAAGACCGAGATCGGCCACGCGCTTGGATCTCGGTCGGCGCGAAGGAGCGGCGAGCCGCTTCGGCGCCGGATCGGAGAAGTCCGGTTCCCGCGAGGCGAGGATCTTCCTCCAATAGGGAGTGAAGACTTGATACGGCTTTCCCTCCCCCGTCGCGATCTCCCAAGGCTCGAAGAGAAGAGAAGCGGCGAACGTCTCGACGAGAAGACCTTCGCGGCGGAGCGCCTGCTCGACCGCGAGGTCCCTTTCGCGCGAAGCCGGTTCGTACGCGCGGTTCCAGACCACCGATCGCGCGCCGGTCTCCTTCACTAGCACCTTCAGGACGGCGAGCGAACCGCCTTTCCGAACGACGAGCGGCGACCCGAGCCGCGCAAGCGCGCCTTCGAGCGAGAGGAGAGAGAAATGAAGCCACCAGCGCGCCGCCGCTCCCGGCGCCCACTTCCCTTCTTCCTCCGGAGCCCATACGAAGAGCGGAACAACCTCGCCGCGCGAGGCTCCCGCCCGAATCGCCGGGTTCTCCGCGATCCGCAAATCCCGCCGAAACCAAACGATCGTGGTGGAACTCACCTTGGGCGACGCCTCCTTCGAAGCAGTACCAAACGCCGTATGTTCATGATAACGTATCTTGGGCATTGTGAAACCCGGGACTGCGAAGAAGCTTCCCGGACTCTGGAATGGAGGCCATCGATGCGCATGGTTCTCGTTGTCGCGCTTCTCATCCTCGCGGCAGTTCTTCTCATTCAAAACACGGGGATCGCCACGATCCATCTCCTCTTCTGGAAGCTCTCGATGTCGCAAGCCGTTCTCGCCTTGATCCTCCTTCTCATCGGGTTTCTTGCCGGGCTTCTCGCGTCGAAGCTTCGGGGAAGATTGTTCTGATGTTGGTGCGCGGGCCATCTACAAGACGACGAAAGGAAGCGGGCCTCCCGCCGGGAACCGTCGAGTTCGCCGGGGAGAGGAGAGCGGAAAAGGTCCGCGTCTCGGTTCTCTCCTACGACGCGGAAGGGATCGAGGAGAAGGACCTCGAAGCCGCGACTGACTCATATCCCTATTTCGACTCCGGCCGCACGGTTTGGGTCAACGTCTCCGGTCTTCACGAACCGTCGGTTCTTCGAGCCTTCGGCGATAAGCCGGGTCTTCATCCTCTCGTGCTCGAGGATATCCTTCACACCCGGCAGAGGCCGAAGCTCGAGCACTACCCCGACCACCTGTTCATCGTACTTCGCATGATCGGCTACGACGAGGAGAACAGGCGGGTCTCAAACGAGCAGGTCAGCCTGGTCCTCGGAGCGAACTACGTTCTCTCGTTTCAGGAAATGGAGGGGGACGTGTTCGACCGGATCCGCGAGAGGATTCGGCAGGGCAGCGGCCGCATTCGGAAGGCGGGGGCCGACTACCTCGCCTACGCCCTGCTCGACGCGGTCGTGGACCATTACTTCGTCGCGCTCGAAAAGCTCGGGGACGACATCGAAGAGCTGGAAGATGAGCTGACCGAACACCCCACGCCGAACACTCTGACCGTGATCCACACGCTGAAGCGGGAAATGATCGACGTTCGGAAGTCGGTCTTTCCGGTCCGCGAGGTCGTCGCGGGCCTCATGCGGGCCGAATCAACTCTCGTTCGCAAGGGGACGGAGATCTTTCTCCGCGATGTCTACGACCATACGATCCAGGTGATCGATTCCCTGGAGTCCTATCGGGACATCCTGTCCGGGCTTCAAGATCTTTATCTTTCGAGTATCGGCAACAAGATGAACGAGGTGATGAAGGTCCTCACGATCGCCGCCACGATCTTCGTTCCGCTCACCTTTCTCGCGGGGGTCTACGGCATGAACTTCGAGCACATGCCGGAGCTCTCCTGGAAGTGGTCCTACCCGCTCTTCTGGACGGCGGCGGTCCTTCTCGCGCTCGGGATGCTCTTCTTCTTTCGAAGAAAGAAGTGGCTCTGATTAGCTTTGGAAGGCACCCCGGCTCATTATTCGCTCGCCCCCGAGCCGCCTCCGGCCCAGTGAAAAGACACGTTGACCGGCCGGCCGCCTCCCGCTAGAGTAGTATTACGGGTTGCAGATTCGTAATAACAGGAGGCGCCCGATGGTTGTTGTCGCGGTTTTCTCTGCCTGCCTGGTCTTCCTCCTAGGTGCCCCCGCTCCCGCCGAGGGACATCTCCTCTGGCTGCAGATGGAGGGATCGGGACTGACGATCTATCACGGCCATCCCCCGGGCCTCGGCCTCGACTCTTCCTCGCCCAAGGAAGTCCCGATCGAGAACGTTCTCCGCGCGTCCTGCTTCGAGGAGAGCGGGAACGGCGCCGCACTTGATTCGGTGGGCGCCTACCCGATCGATTTCGGCGGCCCTTGCGCCGCAGCCTCGGCGCTCGTCTCCTCCGGCTACTGGACGAAGACGCCCTACGGAACGAAGAACGTTCCGAAGAACGAGGCGGAGAGCCCGATCTCGAGCTGGCTCTCCTACGAGAGCGTGAAGCATCTCGCGACATGGAGCGATGCGTTCGCCGCGCCGCTCACCGGAGATCTCGAGATCGTTCCACTTCACGATCCCTTTTCGCTCGACGAGGGGGACAAGCTCCGTCTTCTCGTCACGATCGAGGGGAAGCCGGCGGCGGGAGCCATCGTCGTGTACGACGGGAAACCCCGAGGGGAGACCGACTCCGAGGGGCATGTGAACGTGAAGATCCGCCGGTCGGGACTCCAGATGATCCTCGCGAGCCATCGGACGCCGCTTCAATCGGAGAAGGCGGACGAGATCGTGCGCACGGCGGTTCTCTCCTTCGCGCTCGAGGAGAAGCCGTGACCCGCGCCCTCTACTCACTCGTGCTGATCGCGCTAGTCTTCTCCGGCGCGGCGGCGCACGATCTCGACCATACGCTCGGACACGGGGAAGCCGTTGTCGTCCGCTTCCACTACGCGGACGGCCCGGTCTTCTCGTACGAAACTTACGAGGTCTACCGCCCCGGCGAGACGACGCCGTTCCAGGTCGGGCGCACCGACGCGCTTGGAAGGGTCGCGTTCGTTCCGGACGCCGGAGGCGAATGGAGGGTGCGCGCGTTTTCCGAGGACGGACACGGCGCCGACATTCGCGTCGACGCAGAGGCTTCCCTCGCCTCGGCCGCCGTCCCGCGCGCGGCATCGGAGCGCGGCGTCCGCGTCCTTCTCGGGATCGCGATCATTCTCGGAATCTTCGGCGCATGGAGTCTCCATCGATCCAGGAGGAAAGGATGATTCGAAAGGCTCTCTCGGCGATCGTTCTTCTCGCGCTTCCTTTCACCGCCGCCGCCCATCACGGCGTCGCCTCGCTCGGCGTCGCGGGTCTCGAAGGCCCGGGGGCTCCGATCGAGACGTCGAGCTCCGCCACGTTGCCGCAAGGGAAGTTCCTCGGCTACATGAAGCTGGATTACCCTCGATTCGAGAAGTACACCGAGGAGAGGGACGATGAGGGGGACTTCAACGCCTTCTGGATGTACGGACTCGGCTACGGGGTCACGCCTTCGCTTTCGCTCTATCTCTTCGCGCCGTTCTACACGAAAAAGACCGAGGACAACTCGTTCAACACGTCCGGATTCGCCGATCTCTCCGCGATGGGTGTTTTCGGTTTCAAGTACGACGGCGGTCTTCGCCTCATCCCGCCGAAGGAGAGCCTCGACGACATGGAGGACTGGCATTTCACGCTCTACGGCGGGCTCACGCTCCCGACCGGCGACGCGAACATCCGGAACCAGGACGGCGCGATCGATCCCGGCATGTCGCTCGGCTTCGGGAAGCCTTCCTACTCGGGCGGCTTCACCGCGACCAATCAGTTCCTGAGCCGATGGACTTGGGTCTTCGACGCCTCCTTCATCCGATTTTCCGAGTACAAGTACGACGACGGCCAGCGAGTGCGTTTCGGCGACGAGGCGCGCGCGAACACCGCGCTCGCGGTGCGCCTTCTCACCGCGGAGAAGAGCGAGCTCCGCATTGACGCGAACCTCGAGGCGAACTACCTCAAGCTCGGCCGCGACGAGGCGGAAGGCGTCGGGGAAGAGGCGACCGGCGGCTCGATGCTCCATGCCGTCCCCGGATTTCGTTTGTACATGAAGAACACGAGCGTCGGTCTCGGCGTGAAGCTCCCCGCTTGGACCGACCTCAACGAAGAAGACGACCAACAGGGCGCGGAAGGGAAAGAGAGTGTCCGCGCCCTCTTCACGTTCTCCGTTCTTCTGTAGGAGACGCCGTGCACATACCGGACGGCTTCATCAGCCCGAAGGCTTACGTGCCCGCCTACGTCGCCGCGGCGGGTCTCTGGTCGTACGCCCTCGGCCGCGTTCGGAGGAATCTCGACGACGAGGCGATTCCGCGCGTCGCGGTCCTCACCGCGTTCAGCTTCGTCCTCATGATGATCCTCCTCCCGCTCCCCGGGGGGACGTCCGTTCACGCGGCGGGCATCGGCGTCCTCGCCGTCCTCTTCGGCGTCTGGACCGCCTTTCTTTGCGTCTCCCTCGTTCTTCTCCTTCAGGCTCTTCTCTTCGGGAGCGGCGGCATCACGTCGCTCCCGGTGAACGCCCTCGCGATGGGCCTCATCGGGGGGACTGCGGCGGCCGCCTCGTACCGACTCCTTCGCCCGCTGCACGAGCGGGCCGCGCTCTTCGCCGCCGGATGGCTCTCGATCAACTTCGCCGCCCTCGTTCTCGCGATCGCGCTCGGCGTGCAACCTTCCCTCG
This sequence comes from Candidatus Eisenbacteria bacterium, assembly GCA_016867715.1. NCBI lineage: Bacteria > Candidatus Eiseniibacteriota > Candidatus Eiseniibacteriota bacterium. The sequence goes on from VGIW01000008.1 coordinate 31,922, forward strand.
CGCGCTCCCCCGATGGAACGCCTCTCTTCTTCCCCTTCGGGCTCTCTGTTACGATTCCCGCCGTGATGATTCCCCACGCGGTCATCGGCGTGGGCGAGGGGGCGCTTACCGTGATCGTGTGCGGGCTCTTCGCGAAGCTCGCGAAAGAACGTGGCTCATGAGGGACAAGGCGGCGCTCTTTCTCTATGCCGCCACGGTGTTGTGCGTCACGCTCGTGCACGACATCCGTCTTCTCGCGGCGACGCTAGCGGTCGTTCTTCTCTTCTCGGGGAGGTCCGCCCCACGCCTCGCCGCGCGGGCGGGACGAGCGATTCTCGTCTTCAACGCGGCCGTTTCCGTCTCCTACGCCGCGCTCGCGCTTCTGCGCGGGACATTCCAGCCGGAGTTTCTTCTTCGCATGAACCTTCGCGTCTTCCTTCTCACCTATCTCGCGTTCCTCCTCGTCTCCCGGATCAACCCGTTTCGCGCGCTCTCTTTCTCGCCGGCCCTCCTCCATCTCTTCACGCTGGCCTACGGGCAGATCATCGTCTTTCGAAGACTCTTCGACGACTTCCGGCTCGCCCTCAAGAGCCGCTCCCCCGCGAGGATCGGAACACGCGATCTCTACCGCAACGCCGGAGCCGCCGGGTCGTTTTTTCTTGAGAAAGCACTTCACAGCTCAACCGAAATCACCGAGGCGATGCGTTCCCGGGGGTTCTTCCGTGATCCGCGTTGAGGGGGTCGCCCACGCGTACCGCGCCGACCGTCCTGTTCTCGAGGGCGTGACGTTCAAGATCTCGGGCGGCGAGAAGGTCGTCCTCCTCGGGTGCAACGGAAGCGGAAAGACGACGCTTCTCAGGATCCTCAACGGGCTCCTCTTCCCGGATGCCGGACACTACTTCTTCCGAGGGAAGAAGGTCGATCGGCGGACTCTGGCCGACGCGGAGTTTCATCGCGATTTCCGGCGGCGCGTCGCGTTTCTCTTCCAGAATCCGGACGCGATGATCTTCAACCCGACCGTGCGCGACGAGATCGCGTTCGGGCCGAGGCGGCTCGGGCTGGGCGGCGCGGACGATCGCGCCGAAACCTGGGCAAGGAATCTCGGGATCGCGCCTCTTCTCGACCGGCCGCCCTTTCAGCTCTCGACCGGCGAGAAACAGAAGGTTTGCCTCGCCGCGCTCCTCGCGCTCGAGCCGGAAGTCCTTCTTCTCGACGAGCCGACGGGGAGCCTCGACCCGCGAACGACCGGATGGCTCGTCGACTTCCTCCAGGATCTCTCGGTGACCACGGTGACGACCACGCACAACCTGAGCCTCGGAGCGGAGCTCGGAGAGCGCGCGCTCGTCCTCTCCGAGAAGCACACGCTTCTCTACGACGGACCGATCGAGGGGATTCTCGGGGACGAACGAAAGCTCCTCGAGGCGAACTTGGTCCATATTCATCGGCATCGACACGCCGGCGTGGAGCACAGGCATTTTCACGCGCACGATTGGGAGTGAGAACGATGACGAAGGAGCACGACACCGTCCGCTTCACCGTTTCCCTTCCGGAGGACCTCCTCGCGGAGCTCGACCGGCGCATGGTCGGCCAAGGATACGCGTCCCGGTCCGAGTTCGTCCGCGATCTCATCCGCGAGCGGATGGTGGCGGAGAAATGGGCGGACCGGCGGCGCGAGGTGGTCGGCGTCCTCACGATCGCGTACGATCATCATCAGAGGGATCTTGCGGAGAAGCTCATCGAGATCCAACATCGGAAGTACGTGAACATCCTCTGCGCGACGCACGTCCACCTCGACCACGACAACTGCCTCGAGGTGATCATCATCCGGGGCCGGCCGCCGGAGATCGAGAAGCTGAGCATCGAGATCGGAGGGCTTCGCGGCGTCCGCTTCTCCAAGCTGACGGGCGCGTCCTCCGTCGAGAAATGATCCAGGAGGGACGAATGCGGGAGAGAAGACGAACGGCGAGCGTTCTTGCCCGGTGCACGGCTGCGCTGGCCCTCGCGGCGCTCCTTTCGGGGTGTTCGACTCTCGGGCGCTCGCCGAAGAGCACGTTTCCGATCCGAGACGATGGCGACCTCCACACGCTCGCCTCATGGATGACCGGCTCGTTCGGAAGTGCCGAACAGGCAGCCGGCGATTCATCCTTCTTCGACGTCCGGCTTCGTATGGAGAGGATCTGGCCGGCGCGCGAGGACGGCTTCTGGCTCTACGTGGAGCAAGCGCTCGCCGCTCAGGAACACCGCCCGTATCGGCAACGAGTGTATCGCCTGCATCGGCTTTCCGCCGATACGCTCGCGAGCGAAGTCTACACGCTTCCGAACGAGGAGCGATTCGTCGGCGCGTGGCGCGTTCCGGCCGCCTTCGACGCGCTCGCGCCCGACTCGCTCTCGATCCGCGAGGGGTGCGCGCTCTACCTGAGGCGCGAGGAACCGACGGTCTTTCGCGGGTCGACGCGAGGAACAGGATGCGTGAGCACGCTTCGCGGCGCGGCATACGCGACCTCCGAGGCGACGATCTCACCGGACGGGCTCATCACGTGGGACCGCGGCTTCGATGCGGGCGGCGACCAAGTGTGGGGCTCGACCCGCGGCGGATACGTGTTCAAGCGTCTCTGATCCGGGCCGAATCGCCGGCTTCACTTGTCTCTGCTCCTCGCGGATGGCACCTTGGAGTCGATTTCCTCCTCGGCGCGCAGGCCATCGCGCAGGATCGAGGGCGCTCGGTACGTTGAAACAGGAGGATCCGCCATGAGAAGAATCGTCCTTGCGTGCATCTTCACTCCGATTCTCTTGTCGGTCGCCCAGCAGGCGAGCGCCGCTTCGGGAGGGGCCGCGCTCGGGGCGCATCCTTACGACAGCTACGAGACGCCGGAAGCGTGCGGGAGCTGCCACACCGATTTCTACGAACAGTGGAGGCAGGCGATGATGTCCCAGTGCTACACGCATCACTGGGACGAGATCGAGTACTTCCGTCTCGCCGTGCCGCACGCCGAGAAGGACGAGAAGGTCGCCGAGGTCAAGGCGGGGTGCAACGGCTGCCACGCGCCGCTCTCGTTCGTCGCCGGAGACGTCCCTCCTCCGCGCCCCGAGAGAAACTCGCGCGCCAACGAATCGGTCTCCTGCGATTTCTGCCACACGATTTCGGGATTCGAGGGAGAGATTCCTTACAACTTCAACTGGATCACGAGTCCGGGACCCAAGAAGTTCGGACCGAAGCCGGGCCTCGAATCGCCGTACCACGGAACCGAAGAGAACGCGTTCATGCGCTCGGCGGAGTTCTGCGGAACCTGCCACAACGAGATGAGCCCCTACGGCGCGTGGGTCAAGGCGACCCAGATCGAGTGGAAGGAAGGGCCGTACTCCGAGGAAGGCGTTCTTTGCCGGCACTGCCACATGCCGGCCGCCCGCGGCAAGAGCGCCGTGATGGCCGAGGAGGGGACGGTCGCGCAGCACCTCTTCCACGGGGCGCACGATCCGGGAAAGCTCGCGGGCGCTGTCGAGATCCGGATGCATCCCGAAACGCGCGAGGTCGACGTGCGCGACGCGGTCGTTCTCAAGGTGCAGCTCTTCAACGCGAAGGCCGGGCACAAGATCCCGACCGGATCGGTCGAGGACCGGATCGTTTGGCTCCATGTCGAGGCGATCGATTCGAAGGGCAAGGTCTACCACCTTCCGGTCGATCCGAAGAGCTTCGCCGGAGAGGAGTACACGATCGCTTCGGAGGTTCTCGCCTATCAAGACATGGGGATCGCGCTTGACATCCCGAATTTCAAGGGGGTCCCCCGAGACGGAATCCCCGTGGGCGACCGCATCTTTCGAATGCCGTACTTCGATCCTAAGGGCCGTATGACCATCCAGCAGTGGAACACCAAGTCGTTCGGCGTCGATTATCGGATCGGGCCGCGCGAAACGAAGATCGAAACCTTCACCTGGGAACCGCCCGAAGAGGTCGCGGTCGGTAAGGTGACCTTCCGCGCGGTCCTGAACTACCAGAAGCTCGTCGGGCCGGTCGCCGAGTTCCTCGGCGTTCCGCCCGAAGAGAGCGAGATCGTCCTCATCAACCAAGCGTCGACCTGGGTCGAGCTCTACGACTGACCCGGTCGAAGGGAGATCCTCATGAACACGCCGGCGCGCATCGCGCATATCCCGCTTCTCTTCTTCGCCGCCCTCCTCGTCCTTCCCGATCCCGCCGCGGCGATCCCCGCCTTCGCGCGCCGCTACAAGATCTCGTGCAGCACATGCCACGCGCCGGCCCCGCGGCTTAACGACTACGGCGAGGAGTTCGCCGGAAACGGCTTCGTGATTCCGGAGGAAGAGAAGGCCCGCGACTACGTCTCGGAAGGGGACGAGTTGCTTTGGCTGAACCGCGACTTTCCGCTCGCCGTCCGCTTCGATGCGTACGCGCTCTTCGACGAGGACCAACCGACCGAGAACGACCTCCAGATCCCTTGGGGCCTCAAGCTTCTTTCGGGGGGAGCGCTCTACAAGAACATCGGGTACTACTTCTACTTCTACATGTCGGAGCGAGGAGAGGTGGCCGGCATCGAGGACGCGTACGTCCACTTCAACGACATCGGCGGGAGCGCGCTCGATCTCATGGTCGGCCAGTTCCAAACCTCCGACCCTCTCATGAAGAGGGAGCTTCGGCTCACGTTCGAGGATTACGAGATCTACCGGACGCGGATCGGCTTCTCGCGGATCAACCTTACTTACGACCGCGGGATCCTGGCGACATACGGAATCGAGCGGACCGGAACCGACCTCGCGGCGATGATCGTGAACGGAAACGGCAGAGGCGAAGCGGACGAGAACAGGAAGTTCGATAACGACAAGCACAAGAACTTCGGGTTCCGCGCGCTTCAGAGCATCGGCGACCTCTTTTCGATCGGCCTCTTCGGGTACTACGGCAAGGAGGAGTTCGCCGGCGATCGAACCGAAGGGACGGAATACGACGCGAACGAGGTCACGTACTGGGGACCCGACATCGGCATCGCCGCGGGACCGCTCGCTCTCACCGGCCAATACCTCTTCCGCCGCGACACGAACCCATCGTTCGACGCTGCCTCTCCCGACGCTCTCCGCGATCTCGAGACCGAGGGGATCGTCGCCGAGCTTGTCCTCGCCCCGTTCGGCGAGCGTTCGCGGACGCACTACACGGCGCTCTACAACCGGGTCGCCACCGATTGCTGTCACGGCGACTACGAAACGGTCACCGGCGGCGCGACCTACCTTCTCGCCCGCAACCTCCGGCTCCTCGGCGAGTACGCGTACGATTTCGAGGAGGAGCGAAGCCGCACGGTCGTGGGGATCGTCTCGGCGTTCTGACCCCGGCCAACGGTCCGAGACCGTGCTGTCTGATCGCTTTGAACGTTATAGCCTCGGCTCAGCTCCAGGCCCTGCATCTCGTCAAGCATTGCAACCTATTTAATTCAACCTAGTTACACGCTACGCGCCCCCTGCCGTTTTCCCCTTGCGCGATTCTCCCTTCTTGAGTAGTATGAACGATATGCACGTTAATGCACTGCCCGCTTCGGTAAGAGGATCGAGCTCCCGAGAAGGAACCTCGGGAAGAGGAAAGGAAGGGTGAGATGAGAAATCAGTGGATGGGAAGGATGGCGGTTTTCTTCTTGATGCCGGCAATCGCGCTTTTCGCGGCGGGTTGCGGGGATAACGACGACAACGGGACCGGACATGGGCGAGGGCGCCCTCCTCCGGGTCGTGCACGCCTCGCCCGACGCGCCGGGGGTGGATGTGTACGCCGAGGGGGTGGCGACACCCCTAGTGAGCGGGCTGACGTACGGAGAAGCGAGCACCTATCTCGCGATCGATCCGGGGACCTACAACATTCAGCTTCGGCCGGCCGGCGCGCCGTCCGGTTCGGCCTCCGTGTATCAAACCGGAAACCTGACCCTCTCCGATGGGGACACGATCACGGCGGTCGCCGTCGGGCTTCTCGCCCCCGGAAGCGCCGGCCAGGCGTTCCGCGTTCTCGCTCTCGGCGAGGGGTTCGCGAACCCGGGCTCGGGGAACGCCGCGGTGCGGATCGTCCACGGCTCCCCGGACGCCCCGACGGTCCCGATCGACGTCGGCGCCGACGGCACTCCGGAGATCGCCGCGCTCGATCGGTTCGCCGACACGGGCGCGGCCGGGATCGCTCTTCCCGTCGGCCAGGCGATCCGCATCACCATCTGGGCGGGGAGCCCTCTTGCGCGGGTCACGTCGTTCACGACTCCGGCGCTTCCGGAGGGAGCAGAGCTCTTCGTGATCGCTACCGGTCTCTTGGCCGACCTGCCGCGCGAGGAGAACGCCTTCAGCCTGCTCGCGATCGGGCCGAGCGGCGCCATCGGCTTCATTCCCCAGGACCCGACGGTCTTCGCTTTGCACGCCTCGCCGGACGCGCCGACGGTCGACATCTACGCGGGCGGCGCTCTTCTCATCGACGACCTCTCGTTCGGGGACCTCTCCGGAGCCGTCCAGGTCCCGCCGGGAAGCTACAACCTCGAGTTCCGCGTCGCAACGAGCGGCCAGACGGCCGCCACCCTTTCCACCCCGGCCCTCGAGGCGGGGGAGCGGTATCTCGCGGTCGCGACCGGATTCGCGGGTCAGGGGAGCCTCACGCTTCTTCCGGCGCGGGACGACCTCCTGGAGACCGCTGGGGGAGCCCGCGTGGCCGTCGTTCACGCCTCGCCCGACGCGCCGGCCGTCGATGTCGGTGTCGTTTCCGGGTCGGCGTTCACCCCGATCGCCGACTTCACGGGGCTCGCGTACGGAGATGTTTCGCCGTCCCAGGGGACGTCGGTCCCGGCGGCGTCGCTCACGCTCGGCGTGGCCGCGACCGGTCAGCCCTCTCCGGTCGCTACGTTCGGTGTGACGACCTCCGCCGGCCTTCGGGCGTTTGCGGTCGCGGCCGGATCACTCGCGGGGTCCGGAGAATCCTTCCACCTCGTTCTCGTCGTCGCGAGCGTTTTCCCCTGGACGAGCGCGGAAGTCCTTCCGAACTAAATCTTCATGTGTCTATCAATGAACACGGGCCGGCGTCTTTCGGGGCGCCGGCCCGTTTCGACAAGAAGACGCGGAGCATGCCCGGGCCGTTACTTGTGTTCTCCTGCCGCGTACTTGACGCTGCATCCGTACGGCTTCGTTTCGCGCACCGAGATCGTCCGATTTCCCATGCATTGCTCGAGGGCGACCCGGACATAGTTGATCGATCCGAGGGTTCCTACGCTCGGATCGTCGTCCAGGGCGCCCCGATAGATCAGCGTGCCGTCCAAACAGATCACGAACACATGGGGCGTCGTCTTTGCCTTGTAGAGCCGACCCACCTCGCCCGATTCGTCGATGAGGATCGGATACGGAAGCCCGAACTCCTCTTTCGCGCGGCGGTTCTTCTCGAGACCGTGCCCCTGCATCCCCGGCGCGCTCGAGTTGATCGCGAAGAAGAAGACATCGTCCTTCATCGCGTCGTACAGATCGTTCATCGTCTTGTTCGCCTGATGATGCTTCTTGATGAACGGGCATTCCGGATTGAACCACTCGAGCACGACCATCTTCTTGCCGATGGAATCGCTCAGGCGATGCTCGATGCCGTCCGTGTCCTTCAGGGTGAAGCCGGGCACCTTCGCGCCGAGCGCGATCGGCGCGGGCGGTTCCTTCACCTCCTTCTCCTTCGGCGAGCAGGCGAGGATCAAGACCGCCGCGAGCGCGGTCGCGAGCGTGAGCGATCCCGAGCGGGGCCATCTCCACCGGGACATGAAAGCCGCCTCCCTTGCGTCAGTCTGAAGCCCCGTCTTCCGTGAGCGCGGAGTTCACTTCATAGAACGCCGCGGGGCTTCGAGCGTTGGTGCGAATCTCGATGACACCGCTTGCGGGACCGACTCCGCTCTCCGTTCGGCGAAAACGGAGCGCGAGCAGCCCTCGATCGGAAACAGCATCCGCGATCGGATCGGCGAGCTCGCCGCAATCCGCCGCGGGAAAGAACGCCACCCGGTCGTCCTCCCCGGCCCGAACGATGAACCGATCGTCCTCCCAGCGCGCGCGCACTCCGGGATGCGTGTCCGGGAGCGGAACGGGAATCGAGAGCCGCACTCGGCGGAAGAGACCCGCGTCCAAGGAGAGCGAAGCCTGCTCCCCGGCTCTCGACACGGGGAGAATGAGCGCGGCGGTATCCGTCCCGGCGACGCACGCCTCGCGGCAGGCAACCCACCTCGCCGTGCAGCGGAACTCCGCGAGATCTCTGGAAGAGAAGTCCTCGCGAACCCGGAACGGAACGATCACGAGAGCATCCTCGCGGTACACGTGATCGAGAATCCCCCCGGGGGAGACGAGGCGCTCGGGAGCGGGCCAGAGCATCTCTCCGGCCTCGCACCCGTCGGGCGCATCCACGCGGATCTCGAGCGGGGCGCCCGAGTCGCTTCTCCCCTTCCAGTACACATGCCAACCCTCCGCCAAGTCGACGACGATCCCAAGGTGGAGCGTCCCTCCGGAAACGACGGACGACTCATTCGCGACGAGGCGGATCCGGACGGGCGTCTCCTCGCCGTCGCGGACCCCCTCCCGACAAGAGGCGAAGGCAAGAATCGCGGCGACGAGAACGGCGCGGAGCATGCGGTACCGGACACCCATGGGAACCCCCCGCTCCCACCATTGTAATTGATTCTTCAAACTCGGTCCACCGAACTGCCCGGGGGGCTCTCGTCGGGCACGGAGGAGGGGCCCCGCGAGGAGAGAAGCCCCCCGAGCGAGCGGAAGCGTTCTCGAAGCCGGCTTCTTCCCGCCTCGCGTTCCTCGTTTCCGCGCGCCGGGGCGAATGGTGGATCGGAAGCCGAGCGCCCTTGCATGGGGCGATACTGCAACTTATTGATCATCAACGTGTTGTACTGGAAAACCCCCAGCGGAGAGAGGATCAATTGCGCCGCGGCGCTCCATGCGGTACATTCGGGAACCGAGCGGGAGGCCGAATGAGTCCCCCGTCCCCAACGAAGGAGGTTGAACTATGAAGAAAGCGATCGTCGTGCTTCTGGCGGGAAGCCTGATCGTCGGCGCGTTCGGCTGCACGATGTCGAGAGCTCAGAAGGGCGCCGCGCTCGGCGGCACGACCGGCGCGGTGATCGGCGGGATCATCGGCAAGAGGGCCGGAAACACCGCGGCCGGCGCGATCGTCGGCGCCGCGGTCGGCGGCACGACCGGCGCCATCATCGGCAAGTACATGGACGAACAGGCGGCCGAGATGGAGAAGAACCTCGATGGCGTCAACGTCGAGCGGGTCGGCGAGGGGATTCTCCTCACCTTCGAATCGGGCATTCTTTTCGACGTCAACAAAGCGGAACTCCGGCCGCTGGCGCAAGAGAACCTGAAGAAGATGGCGGGGATCCTGAACGAGTACGAGGACACGAACATCCGGATCGAGGGGCACACGGACTCGGACGGAAGCGAGGAACACAACCAGAAGCTTTCCGAGCGGCGCGCGCAGTCGGTGGCGAATTACCTCACGGAACTCGGCGTCGCGCGCTCCCGGATGACGATCGTCGGCTACGGCGAGATGCGTCCCGTGTACGACAACTCGACCCCAGAGGGGAAGCAGGCGAACCGCCGCGTCGAGGTCGCGATCACCGCGAACGAGGAGCTGAAGCAAAGCGCAGAGTCGGAAGCCGGAAAGAGCTGATCGCCGCGCCGCAGCAGCGATCGAACCCGCATGCTTCCTTTCGGCCCGCCGTGCGGATCGCCGGCGGGCCGTTTCTCACCGAACCACAGAAAGGACCCGATGCCGTGTATCGTTTCCCCTTCCTCCAGGCGGCTCTTCTCGTGACCGCGCTCTTCGGAGCCGCGGGCGCGGAAGAGGTGACGTTTCGCTACGTTCCGTTCGATGGAGAGCAAGTGACGAGCGTTTCCTTGAGAGGTTCGATGAATAACTGGGGGGAGACTCCCCTCGCCCGCGGGGCGGACGGAACCTGGTCCGTCACGATCGAGCTCGCGCCCGGAGAGCATGCGTACAAGTTCTTCATCAACGGTCAATGGCCGAAGAATATGGAAACGGATCACGACGGAGAGCCGATCGACGCGGAAGCGGCGAGTTACGTCGACGACAGCTATGGGGGACAGAACGCCGTGCGAGTCGTCGGGCGAGCTCCTGCGCCTGAGGCGCGCGCGCTTCCGTCCGCTCCGCCTCTCGAAGAGGGGAAGGCTCGAATCCGCTACCACCGCCCGGACCGATCGTACGGCGGATGGGGTCTTCACGTCTGGGAGGACGCGAGGGAGAGCGTGACCTGGGACTCCCCTCTCCCTCCGACCGGCGAGGATTCGTTCGGGCCCTACTGGGATGTTCGTCTTCAGCCGAACGCCGCGAAGGTCGGCTTCATCGTCCACAAGGGGGACCAGAAGGATCCGGGGCCGGACATGTTCCTCGTTCTTGCCGATCACGGGCGCGAGATCTGGCTCGTCTCCGGAAGCCCCATCCTTCACACGACCCCGCCGGATGTCGCCGGCCTCGCCTTCGGCGATCTCGGACGATCCCAAGCGCATTGGGTCTCGGCCCGCACGATCGTGTGGAAGGGATCCGGCAAGAGCGGCGAGAGCTACCGTCTTCACTACGCGGCGGACGGGAAGCTCGAGGTGACCGCCGGAGGAGTTCTCGGAGGCGAGTCGATCGCGCTCGTTCCCGATCCGGACGATCTCGCGCCCGAGATCCGCGAACGCTTCCCTCATCTCGGGAGGCGCGGAGGGCTTCGGATCGCGGACACGGATCTTCCGAAGGTTCCGGAGATCTTGAAGTGCCGCGTCGCGATCTCGGTTTCCGGAACGGATGGGAAGCTCCGCGACGCGACCGGCATCCAGATCCCCGGCGTCCTCGACGACCTCTTCCGCACCGACCGCCCCCTCGGCGTGATCTGGGAAGACGGCACCCCTTCGCTCGCGCTCTGGGCCCCGACGGCGCGCTCCGTGACGCTTCACCTGTACTCCTCGCCTCGAGGACCCCACGGAGAACGGACAATCCCGATGACAGCCGAGGGGGGCGTGTGGACCGCGGCCGGCGCGCCCGATTGGAAAGGCCTATACTATTTATATGAAGTGGACGTCTACGCGCCGGCGACGGGAAGAATCGAACGCAATCTCGTCACCGACCCGTATTCGCGCAGCCTCTCGATGAACAGCACGCGCTCGCAGATCGTCGACATGAACGACCCGGCGCTCAAGCCCGAAGGATGGGGAGAGCTCGCGAAGCCGCATCTCGCGGGTCCCGAGGAGATCGTCCTCTATGAGCTCCACGTGCGGGACTTCAGCGCGAGCGATCCGGCGGTCCTCGACGAACACCGCGGGACGTTCCTCGCGTTCGCGGACGAATCGAACGGCACGAGGCATCTCCGCCTCCTCGCCGAGGCGGGGGTGACCCACGTCCACCTTCTCCCCGTCTTCGATCTCGCGACGATCAACGAAAACAAGAGCGAGTGGAAAAGCCCGGGCGATCTCTCCCTGTTCCCGCCCGACTCGGAGAAGCAGCAGGAGGCGATCTCCGCGATCAAGGACGCGGACGGCTACAACTGGGGCTACGATCCGCTCCATTTCGGCGTTCCCGAGGGGAGCTACTCGACCGACCCGGACGGACCCGCGCGCATCCTTGAGTTCCGCCGCATGGTGCAGGCCCTCGCGGGGATGGGGCTCCGCGTCGTGATGGACGTCGTGTACAACCACACGCACGCGAGCGGACAGGACCCGCGCTCGGTCTTCGATCGGATCGTTCCCGGCTACTACCACAGGCTGAACGCCGACGGGCGCGTCGAGACGAGCACCTGCTGCGCGAACACCGCGAGCGAGCATTACATGATGGAGCGCTTCCTGATCGACGACCTCGTCCACTGGACGACGAACTATAAGATCGACGGGTTTCGTTTCGACCTCATGGGCCATCACATGAGAAGCAACCTCGTGAAGGCGAACGAGCGCCTCGCGTCGCTCACGCCGGAGAAGGACGGCGTGGACGGATCGAAGATCTACATCTACGGCGAGGGATGGAACTTCGGCGAGGTCGCCGACGGAAAGCGGGGCGTGAACGCGACGCAAATGAACATGTACGGGACCGGCGTCGGGACGTTCAACGACCGAATGCGCGACGCGGTCCGAGGCGGGAGTCCGTTCGGGGACGCGCGCGACCAGGGATTCGCCACCGGGCTCTTCCTCGATCCGAACGGATGGAACGGCTCGGGGCCGGCCGAGCGGGAGAGGCTCCTCGACGCGGCGGATCGAATCCGGATCGGGCTCGCGGGGAACCTCAGGGACTATCGGTTCGCCGCGCATGACGGACGCGAGACGCGAGGCGGCGACTATGCGTCCGTCGGGTACGCGAAGAACCCGATCGAGACGATCAACTACGTCTCCGCGCACGACAACCAGACTCTCTTCGACAAGATCGTCGCGGCCGCTCCGCCGGGTGCGCCCGCCGCCGATCGCATCCGCATGCGGAACCTCGCGATCGATCTCGCCGCGCTTGGGCAGGGGATTCCCTTCTTCCACGCGGGAGTCGAGATCCTTCGCTCGAAGTCGTTCGACAACGACAGCTACAACTCGGGCGATTGGTTCAACCGTCTGGATTTCACGTATGAGACGAACAACTTCGGCGCGGGACTCCCGCCCGCCGAGAAGAACCGCGACCGCTGGAACCTTATGCGTCCGCTGCTCGGGCGCGCGGACCTTCGGCCGAATCGCGAGGAGATCGCCGCGGCCTTCGAGCATTTCCGGCGGACGCTTCGCATTCGAAAGAGCTCGCCGCTCTTCCGCCTCCGTACGGGGGAGGAAGTCGCCGAGAGGATCCGCTTCCACAACACCGGACCCCGGCAGACCCCGGGGCTCGTCGTGATGAGCCTCTCGGATACGGCGCCGGGAAAGACGATCGATCCCGCCTATCGGAGGATCGTCGTCCTCTTCAACGCATCGAAGGAGAAGGAGAAGCACGCGGACGCGGAATGGAAGGGCGCCGCGTTCGTCCTCCATCCCGTGCAGGCGGAATCGCCGGATCCGGCGGAGCGCGCATGTTCGTTCGACGCGGGGACCGGGGAGTTCACGGTGGCGCCGCGGACGGCCGCGGTCTTCGTCGAGAAGAGGTAGCCGCGCGGGCGGAAGCGGGGCGCGCCGTCGGGGAGAACTTCGGCTCGCCCCCTTCCGCCGTCATCTCTCCCCGCGCCACGGCTTGCCCAGCACCTCCGCCTCTGCCCAATCCGCGCCGCCAATCTCTTGAAGCGTGAACGAAGCTTTCGCCTCCGAGAATCTCGAGCTCGCGGCGTTCCGCGCGTCGTCGACGCTCCGGAACCCACGCTCGACAAGAATCGTCTGCGCCCTCTCGCCCCAGAAGAAAGCGATCAGCGAATCGACGACTTCCTTCTGCTCGGCCGTGACGTTCCGGCCGATCTTGACGACGACCGGCTCGCTGACAATCGTCCGCGGGGGGACCACCAACTCCTCGCGCGCGCGCTCCGGGGCGAACCTTCGCAGGATGTCCGCCTCGTAGGTGATCGTCGCGTCTCCCGCGCCCTCCTCGAACCGAGCGCGGAGAAGCCGAGCGGATGGCTCGACGGCCTCCGCGTTCCTCCAAACGCGCTGCAAGAGGTCCCTTGCCTTTTCCGGGTCGCCCGACGCGCGAAGCTCGGAACCGTGCACGGCGAGGAGCGTCCACTCGCCCGCCCCCGATGAGGCGGGATCGGCGAGCAAGAGCCGGAGGCCGTCACGCGCGAGATCCTCGAACCCGAGAATCCCGAGAGGATTCCCCTCGCGCACGCGGATCGCCATCGGTGAACGCGTGAAAACCCCCGCGTTCGGGGACATTCGCCACGTGGGGCCTGGGAGCACGCCCCTCCGGACCAACCTCATCGCGTCGATCTCCGAGGAGAGGACGGCGATCTCCGCGGGGAACTTCGCGATGATTCGATCGGTGAGCGCGGCCGAGCCCGCGAAGGTCGTGATGAACTCCACGCGCTCCCCTGTCCTCCGGCTCCACGCTTCTTGAAACGCGGGAAGGATTTCCTCCGTCATCACCTCCTCGAGGGCGCTGAAGCAGTAGACGTTGACCGTGCGGGGTCCGATCTCCCGGCGGAGCCTCCCGCCTTGCCACACGATGAAGAGAAGAAACATCACGATGAGAACCGCGAGCACGAGCCGGCTCCCGGGCAACGTTCGGCCGGTTTCTTCTCTTCTTCCCGGTTTCTGCCACGACATGTCCCGTCCTCCCGGAAGCCGCTTTCAACCGTTAAAGGATAAAACAACGGTAGAGCGTGCCCCGCCTCAGGCTACCACAGAGCCGCGGCCCGGTCGCGTGAATCGGCGGGGATGGAGACGGCCGGCGGAATTGGCGCCCTCAACGAGAGGGCGCCTCCGCGCGAAAGGACTCGGGGGAGAACGGGGGAATCGGGCAGTCCAGCGAGGAGGAGAATGCGCGAACGAGCTCCGCCTCCTCGATCGTCACCGAACGGTCCGCGAGGGCGACGTGAACGGCCGCGTCGACCGTCTTCTCGCGCACCGCGAACGATGCCTCCGCGAGGCGGTCGAGAGCTTTCTCGAGCGCGGCGAAGTCCGCCGGTTCTTCAGGCCGGAAAGGGAACGACGTCTTCGCGAGATCCTCGATCCTCGCGACCCCGCTCGCGAAGGCGGAGCGCGCGGCGTCTTCATCTCCCCCGCTCCCCGCGCGCGCGAGCGCGCCGAGAAGGACCCCGACATCCTTGAGCACCGGACCGAACGACCGGAAGCGGATTCGATCGACCGGACGTGCGGCGCGGAGGAGGCGGTGCGCGACCACTTGACGGAGCGCGAACTCGAAGAGCGTGATGCGGGCATCCGTGTTCACGAGCGCGTCGATCCTCACGAGGAGCTTCTCGCGTTCGAGCGGCAGGAGATCGCGGAGCGCCGGCGCCGCGAGATCGACGAGCGGAAGACGCGCGCGAGGATCGAGACCGCGGAGCTTTTCGTGCGTCCGAACGATCGATTCGATCTCGCCGGAGGAAAGGTCTTTCCTGAGGATCTCGATCTGCTTCTCGCGAGCGTCGTCGGTCGAGTCGAGAAGAAGCGCGAGGATCGACCGCGCGGCCCCCTCGGGAGTCGACGCTCGCGAGCGAATCTCCTCCGGGATGAGACCAAGAAGCGCCGCGCCAAGCGCCGGATCGTTCGCGTTCGGGTTCCCGACGCGATCTCGGATCTTCCCCGGTTCGACCGCAAGGCCTCCTCCGAGAATGACGGGACCGAGAAGATCCTCGAGCCCGCGCGCGCGCTTCGCCGGCCGCTCCTCGTGCTCGGTCGATGACTCCTCTTCTACGCGCGGAAACACGCCGTCGAACGAGGGCTCCAGCTTTCGGATCCGCTCGACGAGAGGCGGATGCGTGGCGAACGCCGCCGTGAGAAATCCTATTCCTCTTCCGGGCGAGAAGAAGAGATGGCTGGCCTGCTCCGCGTTGGGCGAGCGGATGCGCGAGCCCTCGGCCAAGCCCCCGATCTTCTTCAGCGCACCCGCGAGACCGGAAGGATCACGTGTAAACTGAACGGAGGAAGAATCCGCGAGATGCTCGCGCTCTCTCGAGACGGCCGCCTGAATGAGGCGGCCCGCGATCGTCCCGATGTACCCGATGAGCACGAGGAGGAGGCCCGCGATCGCCGCGACCGGCGTTCCTCTTCTTGACCCGCCTCTCCGCGCGCCGCCGCCGATGCGAAGGAGAATCCTCCCGAGAATGCTGAGGGCGAAGATGCCGAAGAGGATCCCGATGAGACGAACGTTGAGCCTCATGTCCCCGTTCAGGATGTGGCTGAACTCGTGGCCGATGACCCCCTGAAGCTCGTCCCGCTTGAGATGCCGGAGCGTTCCCCTCGTGACGGCGACGGCGGCGTCGCTCGGCGTGTGTCCCGCTGCGAAGGCGTTGATCCCCTCCTCGTTCTCGAGGACGTACACGGCCGGCACCGGAATGCCGGACGCGATCGCCATCTCCTCGACGACGTTGAGAAGACGCTTCTCCGCCGGGTCCTCCGTGAACGGCTGGACGCGCCGGCCCCCGAGCATCTCCGCCACCGCGCTCCCGCCCCCGCGAAGCGTCTGCATTTTCGTCAAGCTCGCGAGGCCGATGAAGAGAATCCCGCACACGGCGATGATCGCGAAGTCCCGCGGGTTCCACCACTCGTGCATTGTGGGGCCGGTCGAAGTTCCCGCGGCGTAGCGAAGGACGATCCGGCTCGCCGCGTAGAGCGCGACGATAATACCCGCGACGGCGAGCGAAAAGAGAAACACGAGCCGGCTCGTGTTTCTGCGCGCGCGATCCTGGTGCTCGAAGAAGTTCATGTCGCCCGGCGGTCCGCTCCCGCGCAAAGGAGAGCGGGCCTATGATTTCTACGTAAACGAAACCTTCGGCGCCTTCCGCTCTTCCGCGGACTCGGTCGCCTGGAGAAGCTCCGCCTTCGTGAACCCGAACATCCCGGCGAGGATGTTGTTCGGGAACGTCTCTCGAAGGATGTTGAACTGCATGACCATGTCGTTGAACGCCTGGCGCGCGAACGAGACCTTGTTCTCGGTCGTCGTGAGCTCCTCCATCAGTTGGCTCATCGTCTGGTTCGCCTTGAGGTCGGGGTAGGCTTCCGCGACCGCGAAGAGGCGGCCGAGCGCGCCGGAAAGCGCGCCTTCCGCTCCGGCGAGACCCTGCATCGCCTCGGGAGAGCCGGGCATCTTTGCGGCGAGCTCCGCCGCACTCGCGGCGATGTTCCTCGCCTTCACGACGTTCTCGAGAACCTCGCGCTCGTGCTTCAGGTACCCCTTCGCGGTCTCCACGAGGTTCGGGATGAGATCGTAGCGACGCTTGAGCTGCACGTCGATCTGAGCGAACGCGTTCTGATACCGGTTTCTTCCGGCGACGAGCCGGTTGTAGATCCCGATTACGATCGCCAGAAGAGCGGCGACGACGAGAAGAAGGACGATCAGCGCCATGTGAACCCTCCTTTGAGCGACGCGCGCGCCTCGCGGAAGATCCGGCGACGCCCGCGCGAATCGTTCCCGAACGAGTGGAGTTTCGCCCCGCGCCGGAGCGGCGTCAAGACGATCCTCGCCGCGCTTCCTCGCAACCGAATACGCGCGAAGACGCTCTCTTATTTCACGCGAACCAGAGAAAGATCGCCCCTCCGGCTACTCGCTTCCCGAGCTTTCCCGGAGATGGAGAACCTCGCCTCCGAGAATGGTCGCCCAGACAACCGTCCCCGGAATCTCCTCATCGGGAACGGCGAGGATGTCCCGAGAGAGAACAACGATGTCCGCCAGCTTCCCCGGCGCGATCGAGCCCTTGCTCTCTTCTTCGAAGGCGGCGTAGATCGAGAACGCGCGTCTCCTCCCCTCGAAAGTGGGCGATCTCCACATTCGTTCCGACGGCGAGAATCGTCTCGCCGCGAATCGCGACGGCTTCCGCCTCGGGCGATGTCTCGTCCGTCGTCACGACACGCCCGCCGGTAAGAAGAAGCGTCGCCGGTTCTTCGCCTCCCCCGCACGCGAGAGCGAAGAGAACGGCGAGAAGCGGGGCGAGTGTCCCTGGAAGAAGAGAGCAATGAAGACACCGAACCGCGCGTTTTGAACTTGAAATGACCATTTCGCTATTGGCCGTTCGTCCCGTGTTCGCGGCGACCGGAATCGCGTTTCGCATGTCCGAGCAACCGTCGCCGCTCTCCGCTACTTCACCTCGCCTCCCGAACGCTCCCAGTGCGCCCCCTTGGTGAACCAATCCTTGAAGACGATCGCGAGGATGGGGCCGCCGAGCGCGAACGCTCCGAGGATGAGCCAGAGCGCGCTCGGCGAGTCCATAAAAGCGACCGTCCCGGCGCGGAGCTGCTCCCCGATGTCGAGAGGCACCCATCGCGTGAGCATGTGCCCGGAGAGAAGGCTCACGACCGTCTTCGCGAGGAAGTACGGCACCATCGAGAGGCCCAGGTAGGTTCCCTCCTGCCCCTTCGGAGCGATCGCCGCGGTGTACTCGTAGAGGCGCGGCGACCAGATCACCTCGCCGACGGTGAGAACGACGAGCGCGATGATCGACGTGACGTAGGTCGCGTTCCCGAATGTCGGGATCGCGAGAACGAAGAGAGAGAGGGCGGAGATCATCCCGCCGTAGGTAAGCATCTTGTATACACTATATCGATGAAGAATCGGGATGAGCAGGATGAGGCCGATGATGACGAGAACCGGGTTCACCGCTTGGAGCGTCCCGATGGCCGCGTCCGGCCCGATCACGCGAAGCCAATACTTCGGCCAAAGGAGGTGCAGATAGAGAAAACACGCGCGGACGAAGATGATGAGCGAGGCGAGCACGAGAAATCGCCAGAAGATCGACTCGCGAAGGACCGCGACGGCGACCTCCCACGGTTTCTTCCGTTCCTTGACCTCCGGCTCGATCACCTCGTCCTCGTCGTGCGCCTGGTCCTCTCGGCGGATCCAGACGAGGGCGAGGACGAAGCAGACGACGTGCGCGAAAACAGCGAACGTGAAGATGTGTCCGTTCCCGACACCGAGCGCGAGGCGGACGATGTCGATGAGAAAGCCGGCCGCTGCCGCGCCGATGTTCATGAAGAGATACCAGAGGTTGAACCCGGCCCCGCGCGAGCTCTTGGTCGTGAAACGCTTGTTCGCCGCCTGGAAGAACGTTTGCACCATCGCGACGAAGGGGGCCATCAGGAAGAAGGCAACCACCACGAGAACGCCGCGATACTCGGGCAAGAGGTTCGGGTTCAGCGCAAGCACCATGATCGTCCCGCGCGTCAGGAACTGCCCGATCATCGCGACGAGAAACGATTTTCGGATGCCGAGCCAGTCGGTGATCATCCCCGAGAAGAAGAGGCAGATCGTCGTCGTGCTCCCGTAGAGCGTGACCGCGTAGCCGGCGTTTTCATCGCTGAAGCCGAAGTCGTCCGAGAGAAGAACGACCGCGATCGTGAGGATCGAGAAGAAGGTCGTCGAGTCGAGAAGGTTGATGATCTGGATGCCCCAGTACTCCGACCGGGTCCGCTTGAGGACGCCGAAATCGCGGAAGTACTTGGCGACGGCGCCGAGAGGACCTTTCGAGTCGGGCGCTTCTCTGCTCATCGATCCTCCTTAACCTAGAAGATATGCTTGGAACAAGACATTACTGACGACGACGCAAGAAATGCAACGGCGCCCACCGACAGGAGCCGCGGCCACAGCCGCCGGAACGGGGTCCGGCCCATTGCATTCTTTGGATCGGGCTCAATAGACGCCGAAAAGCCGCGATGGCTTTCCCCACTCTCCCTCGAAGACCGTATCCCGCGCGGGCCGTCGTTTCCGCGCGGCGAGATCGCGCGCGCGGAGCTTCTCGGGAAGATCGTCCGGATTTCCGAGAGATCCGATCGCGAGCGCCGTGACGACCTGCCAACCGTCGGGAATGCGGTAGATCTCCCGCGCACGTTCGGGGAGAATCCCCCCCATCTGATGCACGAAGAGACCGCGCGCGGTCGCTTCGATCGTGAGCGTCGCCGACGCGAGCTCGAGATCGTGAAGAGCGGTCGGGTTCGGAGATCCGTTCCGCGCGAACGAGAGACTGGTAACGCCGAGCGCGAGAACCGGCGCGTGCTTCGCCCACTCCCGGTTCGCTCCACGAGACACGAGAGAAGCCGCTCGAACTCCTCGGGATCGCTCTTCCGCGCGACGATGAAGCGCCACGGCTGCTCATTCATGGAGGACGCGGCCCACCGCGCCGCCTCGAAGATCGAGCGGAGATCGTCGTCGGGGACCGCCTTTCCGTCGAACGCGCACGGGCTCCATCTCCTCGCGATGAGATCGTGAATCGGACGATCCGCCGCTGCCCGCTTGTCGATCGGCATTCGGTTCTCCTAGTCGCCGGTTTTCATGCACACCGATCCTACCATCGAGCGAGACTCGACGGAAGAGCCTATCGCGAAGAGAAGCTGCGAGAAGGAGAACAGAAAAGGACCGCGGCGCTCGCCCGACGACTCGGGCTACGAGCCGCGTGCCTGATGTTCTCTTCGCCCGAGGATTTAGCTCGATGAACCGCGACATACGCGCGGCTCCACCCGTGCTCGTCCGCGGAGCCGGACGGGAACGTGGACGGCTCATGCCCGCACGGGCGATCCGTGGACCGCCCGCCACTCGCTTCAAGCCGTGCTCGCGAGACGAAAACCGAGGTTGTTGTTGCGGTTGTCCGGCGTGTTGTTGTTCCGATTCGCGGAGCGGCAGTTCTGGGCGTTGTTGTTCCAGCTGCCACCCCGTTTCACGCGGTTGGAGCCGGAGCCGGGACCGCGCATGCGGCCGGTTCGCGAGCACGTCCCGCGCGCAACTCACCCTCGATCTTCTTTCGTTCCCGCCCGAAAGGAAGCCAGGACCCGCCTTCGAAAGCCGGGCGGACTCCAAGCCTCCACATGCGCGACCAAGGCACCGAGGCTGCTTTGCAGGCGCAGTTCTTCCACCTGCCCGTCGTGCGATTCCTTCAGACGTCGCCGGAGCATTCGGCTGAATCGCTGAGCCTTCCGCCTCCGCACCCGCACGAGCCGCGGAAAGGTCCGAAGGCCGAGAAAAGGAATACCGACGACGGTTCGGGTAAGCAGCGTCGCGGCTTGATTCAGATCGAGAGAAAGCTCGCCCGCGAGATGGCGCCGAACGTCTCCCAGCATTCCCTTCAGGCGCCCACGATCGTCGTCGAACAGAATGAAGTCGTCCATGTACCGGAGGTAACCCCCGGGGCGCAGCTGCTCGAGCACGAAATGGTCGAAGCCGCATAGATAGAAGTTCGCAAAATGTTGGCTTGTGAGGTTTCCGATCGGAAGACCGCACGCCCGTTGCCTGCTCGTCGGCGGCCCGAGCGCCGCCGGCTCGACGAAAAGACAACCGCCGTGCGAGATCTGGTCCGACCCCGCGCCGGCGTCGACGATTGTGTCGCAAAGGCCCAGCACATGGCGGTCTTTGAGGACTCGCCGCAACCGCGTCTTCAACACGCCGTGATCCACGGTTGCGAAGAAGCGGTGGATGTCGCTCTTCAGAAAGAACGACCAGCGCCCTGCAAGACGCCGGCATTGTTCGACCGCCGCATGCGTCCCTTTCCCGACCCGGCACGCATACGAGTGATCGATCGCCCCGCGCTCCAATACAGGACCGATCGCCGCGCAAAGAGCGTGATGGACAACACGGTCCCGAAACGGCGCGGCAGTGATGACGCGTTCCTTGGGATCGCGGATCAGGAAGCGGTGGGGTTGCCCGGGCTTCCATGCTCCGGCGCGCAGTTCACTCTCCAGCGTGAACAGCTCTTCTTCGAGGTTCCAAAGGAAACGCGCCACCGAGAGACTTCGTTTCTTTCCGCGCGCGGCCAAACGGGCGGCCGCGTGGAGAGCCGGGAAGGAACAGACGGATTCGAAGAGCCCGCCTACCCGCCGCACGAAGCCGGCTCCTTGAGGTCGCGGTCGAGCGAGCGGAGTCATCCGCCGACCATCCGACCAGTTTCGGTGAGCTGCCGGAAACCGTGCTCGTAGCCATCGTGTGGAAGGAAGCCTCGCTGGTGACAGAGGCGAAGGAGAACACGCATCTTCTCCAGCCGGAGGTTCATCCGTTCGAGGACCGGCCGGCGCGCGCGTGTGTAGCGAGCTTCGACGATGTCCTCGAGCATGTCCAGCGCGAGGGACTCGAGACGGTTCGAGATGGAGAGGCGCACGCGCCGCGGGAACTTCTCCGTGCGGCCGAGGAGCCAGTCCAGGAACTCGGTCCACTGAAGGTAAAGAGGAAGCTCCTCTTCAGACATGCTCGGCTCCGGCGACGGATACGGGGTCTCCGAATCGACTCACGAGGTCGAGGACGGCCTGTCCGTGTTTTTCGAGGCGCCTTCTTCCCACGCCCGGGACAGACCCGAGTGATGCGATCGATGCCGGGCGGAGACGAGCGATCTCCGCGAGCTGCCGGTTCGTGAAGATGAGATAAACCGGGACGCCGAGCGAGTCGGCGACTTCGGAACGCCATGCACGAAGAGCCTGATAGAGCCCGGCATCCTGTTCGGAAACCGGCTCCCTCCAGCCGTAGCGCCCCCGGCGACGGGTCTCCCGGAACTCCTCGGGAGATGCTTCCCCTTCCGTCGCGCCCTCCGCGCCCTGTTCCCCCGGCGCTCGGCGCAACCGATGCGTGACGGCCAACGTCCAATAGGGCCGGCCGCCGTGCTCGAAGAACGCGGGGACCACATCGAGGATTTCGCAGCGTCTCTCGAGCGCTTCGATCGGATCCGCGTCGAAACCCTGCGCGGAAGGCAAGAAGGGGAGCGTGAGGATGGTAACGGAAACGCTCACGCCGAGATCTCCTCAAGCCTGTGGACAACCGCCCGGCCACGCGGCCTCGGCCGTCTCTCGGGCTTCGCCCTTCTCGCCGGCCTCGGCCTCGGAAAGAACCCCGCAAATCGTAAAATGGTAAAAGCGCAAAGCGTCATGAACCGTTCCTCGCGAGACGAAAACCGAGGTAGTAGTCGCGGTTGCCCGGCGCGTGGACGATCCGACTCGCGGAGCGGCAGAACTGGGCGCAGTTGAACCAGCTGCCACCCCGTAACACGCGGTAGGAGCCGGAGCCGGGACCCGTCGGGTCGGTCGCCGTACCCCCATACGATCCGTACCAATCCCAACACCACTCCCACACGTTCCCGTGCATGTCGTACAGCCCCCAAGCGTTCGGGCTCTTCCCGCCGACTGCATGCGTCTGGCTCCCGGAATTCTGATCGTACCAACCGACCAAGTCCAGTTTGGAGTCGAAACCGGTCGCGCTCGTGATCGTCCCGTTGCAGAACGCGCTCCCGCTCCCCGCGCGACACGCGTGCTCCCACTCCGCCTCGGTCAAGAGACGATAGCCGTACGCATCCTTGTTCCACATCACCGTCGCCGACGTGATGTGATTCCCGGAATAAGCCGGCTGCAAGATCGTATACGCCGGTGTCAACCCCTCTCTCTCCGATCGCTTGTTGCAGTACATCACCGCATCGAACCAGGTCACGTTCTCCACTGGACGACTCGAACCCCGAAAACCCGACTCGTTCCAACCCATCACCGACTCCCACTCCGACTGCGTCACCTCGTACTTCGAGACGTAGAACGATCGCGTCAGCGTCACTTGATGCTGATCCTCGTTCGAGTCCCGGCCGAGCTCCCCCGACGGACTCCCCATCGTGAACGTGCCGGCGCGAACGAGGACCATGTCGCGTGGGGCCGTGACCACGGCGGGTTGCGGGGGTGGAGGAGGTGGAGGAGGCGGGGGCGCGGGCTCCTTGCCGCTCCCCGCGCAGGTCACGTTGCTGCACGATGCGCCGGTCGAGATCGTCACGCTCTTCGCTCCGGGACCGGAGGGGGAGAAACGGACCGCGACCGAGTGGACGGCGCCCGCGGCGAGATCGTACGCGCCGCCCCCCGCCGTGATCTTGAAGTCCGTCCCGGCCGGAACGCTCACCGAGCCGGTCAGTCTTCCCCCACCCGCGTTCTGGATCGTAAAACGCTTCTCCGCCTGCGAGCCGACCTCCAGCGCGCCGAAATCGAGAGAGGAAGCGGAAAGGCGGCAGGAGGGGGGAGGATCCACGGGCGGCGGAGTCGACGGCGGGGGAGTGACAACCGTCTGTGGAGCAGGCGGAGGCGTAGACCTCTCCTGCCTGGGCGCCGGCGTCTCGCGTGGGGGAGAGAGCGGCTTCGGTGTCTCCCTTGTCGCGCTCTCGCGCGGTTGAATGACCGCGATGCGCTCCTCTCTTTCTTTCTTTTCGGCAAGCTGGGGAATCGCGATCCAGACGAGCGCGACCGCCAAGGCGGCCGCTCCGGCCGCGAGAGCAGCGATTCTCCAGCCTCGCCGCGCTCGCCGTGCGGGCGCCCCCGCCGCCGGAACGCCCGTCCGATACCCCTCCACTCGCGAAGCCTCGGGACCGAGACCGCGAAGAACATCCTCCACGCTTGGGCGGCGAGAGGGATCCCGCTCCAGCATCGCCGCGAGCCGCGCGCGAAGCTCGGCCGGAGCGTGCGCGCGCACGCGCTCCCCTGCGAGACCCTCCCGATGCTGCTGCATCACGAGGAGAGGATTCTCGTCCTCGTACACGCGCCGCCCCGTCGCCATCTCGTACCAGAGCGCGCCGAGCGCATACACATCCGTCGCCGCGGTGATCGCCTCCCCCGCCCCGCACTGCTCCGGAGACATGTACGCCGCCGTCCCGTACCCGCCCACCGTCACGCTCCGCGCGTCGATCTTTTTCGCCACGCCGAAGTCGATCACGACCAGGCGGTCGAGACGCCCGTCGGCGAGAAGGAGATTCCCCGGTTTCAGATCCCGGTGTACCACGCCCAATCGGTGCGCCACGCGAAGCGCCCGACCGATCTGCGCCACCACGATCTCGCACTCCGCGATCGTGAGCTTCCCCTTCTCCCGAAGCCAATCCCCGAGATGCGTGTGCCCGGGAATCCGCTCCATCTCGATGAAGGGAAGCTCCGCGAACCCGGTCGAGACGCTCCCCGTCCCATAAACAGTAGGAACCGGACACAACGGATCCGCCTTCTTGAGCTGCTCCAGAATCTCCGCCTCGCGCCGAAACTTCCGCACCACGTCCGCGTCGCCGAGAAGCTCCTGCCGCAAGACCTTCAACACGCAGGGCCGGTTCGACGCGCTGTTGTGGCCGGAGTAGATCCGGGCCATGCCGCCCTTGTCGGAGAGAAGAACGAGACGGCGATAGGGGCCGAGCGTCATCCCGCCGCTCGTCGAGGACGCCCCCCGATTCCTCCCGAGAAGGTAGAGAAGCGCGCCGAGACCGACGACGAGAAGGGTGGCGAGAACGCTGACGAGTGCGGTCTGCATGACGATCGATGCCTCAAGGACCGGCCGAAACCCGCACGCGAAGCAAGTCTGATCGGACCGTATCGGAGTCGGTGACCAGAAGGATCTGGATCTCGTAGTCGCCGGAATCGAGTGCCGCGATCTGTTTCACGACCCAGGGTTCTTGTTCCTTGGAGCAGACAAGCTTCCTCTGCTCGCTCCACGGCTTGTTCCGAGCGCGGTATCGAGCGACCCACTCCGTCCGCGCCGGCACCCGGCCGGCGACCTCGAAGGCGAGACTCTGATAGCGCCTGAGCCGGACGATCTCGCCGGGCCGCGCCGGTGTTCCTTTGACGTCCCCGCCCGGCTCGACCGGCCCCAGCCAACGGATCTCGATCGGTTCCGGAGACGGAGAGGGGACCGCGACCTCGCTCGGCGACACGGGCGTTTCCGGAGCAGGTGGCTCGACGGCGACCACTCGCTCCGGAGGGCGTTCGTCCCGAGTCCTCTCGGGCCGAACGTCGCGCGCCTCCCGATCGGCGTGCGCTTCCCGCTCCGCGCGGGGCGCCGTTGCGGACACGGGGGCCTGCGGCGGGTCGCCGCCGCGCTGGGTTCTCGGCGGAGAAAACGCCGTCGAATCCTCCACCGTCTCGGTCTCCGTCGTCTCGACCACGTCGTCGGGTACACGATCCGGCGGCCGCCTGAAGAGAAGCCATCCGATCCCGCCGATCCCCGCGACGAGGAAGAGAGAGAGGAGCGTCACCAAGACCCTCCGGCCGCGGCTCAAGCCTCGACCCGCGTTCCCCTCTCCCGCCACGCCTTCCTCCTTTCTCAACGCCTCCACGTCGGGGAGCCGTCCAACCGACGGCTTCGCCCTCGGGAGCCGTCCGGCCTCCACGACGCCGACCGTGATGTTGTCCGTGCTCCCTTTCGTGTAGGCGAGGCTAAGAAGATTGCGGAGCGCATCGGAGAGATCGCGGGTCCCCCGGAGATGCTGCACCAGCTCGTCCGGCGCGACGATCCCCTCGACGGGGTTCCCCGTGAGGCCGTCCGTGCAGGCCAGAACGAGTGAGTTCGGCGCGAGAGGAACTCTTCGAATATCCGGAGAGGGCTTCCCGCTCTCCCCGAGATGGCGCGTGAGCGCGGAGGCGAGAGTCCGGACGACCGGGTTCGTCGCCGCTTCGGACGCGGTGTAGAGGCCGCGGTCGATCGCGTCCTGCACGGCGCTGTGGTCGGTCGTGAGCGGCTCGATCCGTCCCTCGGCGAGAAGGTACGCGCGGCTGTCGCCGACGTGCGCGACGACCCACTCGTCTTCCGTGGCGAAGACGACGACGAGCGTCGTTCCCATCCCGCGGAGCGACGGATTCGCTTCGCTCTCCCGAAGAAGCGCTTCGTGCGCCTCTTCGAACGCGTCCCCCAGCCACGGCTCCAGCTCCTCGCGCCGCGGAGGCCGATCCCGGAGCCGATCGCGGAGGAGGAGGGCCGCGCGGCGGCTCGCATGCGCCCCGCCGAGCGCGCCCCCCATTCCGTCCGCGACGACGAGCGCGGCGTGCACGCATCCCTTCGCTGGAGAGAAAACCAGTCCCCAGCAAAAATCCTCGTTCTCCGGGCGACGCCCCTGCGTCGTCCGAAACTGAACCGTCCGCTTCACGGCCGCCTCATTACGGTCCGGATCATCGTCCGGAGCCGCCTACGCGATCTTCGGGCTCGCGCTCAGTCCTTGTGATAGACGAGCTCCACCGTCCCCATCCGGATCACGTCCCCTTCCTTGAGGACGCGCGGCTCGTCCGCCTTCATCGCCGCGCCGTTCAAGAGCGTGGCGTTCCGATCGGGATCCGCCGGATCCGGGATGTTGATGAACGTGTAGCCCTCGCTTCCGTACTTCAGCCTCGCCTGGCGGCTCGAGACAGTCGGATCGGAAAGCTGAATGTGGCGCGTCGGGTCCCCCTGAAGGCGGCCGAAGGTGTACTCGATCTGGTGATCGCTCACGCCGCGCGGACGGACGAGGCGGATCTCCTTGAGATCGACGCCGCCCTTCACCTCGAAGCGTCCGGGCATCACCTTCACGGTCCCCGCCTGGATCGCCTCCTGGGTCGGAACGGCGGCCGTGATCTTCTGGGTCTTGTCGGTCACCGTGACGATCCCGGCCCCGAAATCATCCGTGGCCGGCTCGCGGGAACTTCTCCGAAGAACGAGAACGAGCGCGGCCGCGACCACGACAACCGCCGCGATGAGACCGAAGAGGAGCCAGCGAGGCTTCGCCCCTTCTTCGGCCTCGGCGAGGAGCGAACGCGCGACGGAAAGTCCGGCCGGGGGACGGGTCATCGACTGCCCCAAGGTGATCGCTTGCTGCAAGAGCGGGATCGCGGCCTTGAACTTGCGGTTCGAGAGGAGCGACTGCGCCTGGCCGAGAAGGTTGTCGAACTCCGCCTGGCGCGGATCGATCGGAGGAATGACCTCGCCCCCGCCGCCCCCGCCGTCGCCGTGCTCGGCGCGTTCGAGCTCGACGAGGGTGAGCTGGCCGCTCTGCGCGTCCTGGTTCACGATGCCGGTCACGCGATAGCGCGCCTCGGTCGGCGGAAGTCCTTTGTCCGTGATGACCGTGATCCCGTCGCCCCAATCGTCGCGGAGCTCGTACGCCCACGTGTTCCCCGAGGGGTCGGGGCGCCACTTGTCTATCCGCCCATAGATCTCGACCTTCGTGTTCGCCCCGATCGTTCCCTGGCGAATCTGGACGATCACCCGCTCGATGTCCTGGGCGAGGGCTTCGCCCAATGCCCCGAGGAGCGTGCCCAGCACGAGCAA
>VGIW01000009.1 GCA_016867715.1 Candidatus Eisenbacteria bacterium
GTTCCGGGGAGTTCCGGTGACAGGCTACGCAACTCCGGATGGAACGTTGGTTCGGTAGCCTGACACCGGAACCCTCACCGCCCCCTCCTCCCGCAGAAACGTGGATGCAAGCGCAAAGGACGACGTCAGATCTGAATCGAAATACGTATTTCATCTATGAACATATGAACGCGCGGCCCGGTCTTGGCGGAACCGGCCGCGCGCTCCGATCGTATACATCGAAAGGATTTCGACTAGAGCCCGAGCTTCTTCTTCTTTTCCTCCGCGTCCGGAAGCGGATCCTGCTTCTCGTTCACAACCGGAAGGCCCGCCGCCTTCTCCGCGTTGATCGCGATCCACTTCTGCTGATCCTCGGGCACGTCCTCCTCGGCGAAGATCGCCTCGACCGGGCACTCGGGGACGCACGCGCCGCAGTCGATGCACTCCTCGGGATCGATGTAGAGCATCTCCTCGTCGCCGTGGAAGCAGTCGACCGGACAAACGGTCACGCAATCCGTGAAGCGGCACATGTGGCAGTTTTCGGTTACGACGTACGTCATCGCTCTCTCCTCATCTCATCCGCCCCGCGGCGCAGGGAGAAGCGACCGCTCAAGAGCCGAGCTGCTTCTTCCTCTCCTCCGCGCCGGGTAGCGGATCCTGTTTTTCGTTCACCACCGGGAGACCGGGCGCCTTCTCCGCGTTGATCGCGATCCACTTCTGCTGATCTTCCGAGAGATCCTCCTCGGCGAAGATCGCCTTCACGGGACACTCGTCCACGCAGGCCGCGCAGTCCATGCACTCTTCCGGATCGATGTAGAGCATCTCGCCGTCGCCGTGGAAGGCGTCCGACGGACACACCGTCACGCAGTCGGTGAAGCGGCACATGTGGCAATTCTCGGTTACGACGTGCGTCATCTCTCTCCCTCGAATGTTGTCGCCTTACGGGCCGCCCGATCGGACCCGGGCCGACTCCCGTCGAAAGAACCGCGGCCTCGCCCGAACGAGGATAGCCGAAAGCCGAGGCTTCATCCAAGAACTACGTGCTCGGAGCACCCCGGCGCTTCGCGCGCCGCGCCGCGGAGGCCTCGCCGGCGAGCGCCCATCGCATCGCGAGGATCGCCCCACCGAAGAGAAACCCTCCCGCGAAGAGAAAGATGAGGATCCCCCCGGGCGGCGGGTGCCGAAAGCGGACCGCGACGTTCCGAGTGGCCCGCTCGGTGGCGCCCCCATCGGCCGGATCGTGCGCGAGAAGACGCGTGATCCCCGCGTGCGACGGACGCCAAACGATCTCTCCGCCCGGCCCGAACGGCCCGATCTCCTCCCGCTTCTCCGTCCGGCTCCCGGGGCGATAGATGGCCGCGAGATGGAGCGCAGCTTCCGAATCGGCCGGATCGAGAAGAACCTTTACGTCCGATCCTTCGGTCGGGGTCGGCACCTCCAGCACGAGATCGAACGCCGCGACGGGCCGTGCGAAAAGGAGAACCGCGAAGATCGTCGAGAAAACACGCGTCATCGCTTCTCCTCGTCGAGGAGGATCGCCGCGCGTCTTCTCCTTCTCCTGTGATACACCCCGGCGCCCGTCAGGACGAACGCGCCGCCGATCGTGAATGCGAGATAGAGGGCGAGAACGAGAACGTGAAGGTTGGCGAGACGTCCCGTCTCGAGGGCGGATCCGTACAGCCCGTTCCGGAACTCCTGGCGGAGCGAGTTCACGAGAACGAGAAGAATCACGAGCGGGATCACGATCTTGATCATCCAATCCCAGATCGGGCCGATCCGGAGGCGCGAATGCTCGTTCAGCGACGCGCGGAGCTTGTGCGCCCCGAGCACCCAACCGATGAAGATGCACTCGAGGAACCCGCACGTCAGAAGTCCGTACGAGAACGCCCAGTGATCGAAGAGGTCGAGAAGCGAAAGGCCGAGCGTGCCGTTCGAGCGAAGCGCGGGGTCGATGACCGTCGGGATCGCGAAGCAGCACGAACCGGCCGCCCCGATGACCGAGACGACGAGAAGCGTCTTCCTTCGGGAAAACCCGAACTTGTCGATGATCCCCGCCCCGACCGCCTCGATGAGCGACACGGAGGATGTGATCCCCGCCATCAAGAGCAGCGTGAAGAAGAGTACGCCGAAGAGCGCCGTGCCGACCGGAAACGCCCCGATCCCCTCGGGGATCACGAAGAACGTCATGCTGAGCGTGGACGCGCGCGGAACGATCGCGAAGCAGAAGAGGAGCGAGAAGATCGCGATCCCGGCGGCGTATTCGAACGCGCAGTTCAAGAAGCTGATCGTGAGCGCGTTCGTCGGCTGATCCGATTTCCTCGGGAGGTACGACGCGTAGGTCGCCATGATGCCGAACCCGAGCGAAAGGGTGAAGAAGATCTGCGAGAACGCCCCTTGCCAGACCTCCGGATCCTTCATGACTTCAAAGTTCGGAGCGAAAAGAAGAAGGAGTCCCTGCGTCCCATTCGGGAGCGTGATCCCGCGAAGGATCAGAATGAACATGAATAGCCACATGAGCGGGACGCACACCTTGACCAACCCTTCGATCGACTTGGTCCCCCACCAGACGGCCGAGACATTGAGGATCCACACGATGAGGACGTACACCATCGTGTCCCCGCGCGAGACCATGTCGAAGAAGTGAGCCATCGAGTTGGAGAGAACGCCCTTCTCGATGCCGAACGCGCTGACCGCCGTCGGCTGCCAGAGCGAGCCGAACGCGCCGATCAGCATCCCGAGCACCCATCCGAGGATCGTGATGTAGTACATCGTGATGACCGACGCGTTGAGAAGGCCGAACCAGCCGACCCACTCCCCTTTCACGCCGGCGCTCTGGTACATCGCCTCGGGGAAGCCTCGCTGCGCCCGGTGTCCGAGCCCGAGCTCCATCATCATCACCGGGATGCCGAGCAGAACGAGCGCGATGAGGTAGGGGATATAGAACGCGCCCGCACCGAAGCGGTAGGCGTTCGCGCTGAAGAAGACGATGTTGCCGAGCCCGATCGCCGACCCGGACGCGGCCAGAATGAACCCGATCTTGGATTTCCACTGGTCGCGTGCGGCTTCCGCCATGCGCCCCTCCGGAGACGATGCCTCTCTCGGCGGACCGAACGAAAACCTCGGCAAGGAACGGGGAGCTCCGCCTCGGCACGGTCTCGACAAGGTTAAGGAATGCCCCGGCGGGTGTCAACGGCGGCGCCGGCGGGGGGGCGCCGAGGCGGTCTTCGCAACGGGTGCGCTGGATGGAGCGGCCGTTTGTCGAGAACGACGGACGCCCGGTCGATTCGCGTTTTGAGCGACGGCGATACCCTCGCAAACGGTCGTTCTTCGAAATCACGAATCGCGTCTTGGGAGTCTTCCAGGCAGCGAGCAAGCTCTCACCGGAAGAGCGTCTTCACCGCGCTCCACGAGGACTCCGCAGTGCCGATCACCGGGCGACACTCGAAGCTCGCTTCCATCAGGATCTGGACCGGACCGTGGGCATCCTCGAAGGGCAGCGGCGGACAGTAGGGCGCGCCCATCCCGCCGCAGGAAAAGGAATGCGCCGGCGAAGGCGAGTAGCCGGGGCACAAGAGCGGAGCCGCGAGGTTCTTGGCGTTGTTGTCGGTCGCGAGGTAGGGGAGCGTTCCCTTGTCCCACATCGCGGTGATCGCGACGCGGCCGGTCAGATTGACGACTTCGGGAAAGACGAGCGGCCCCGGATAGTGAGTTCCGGAAGGATCGTATCTCGGGATCGTGGCGAGAGACGCGCCGACCTTGCATCCCTCTTCGTCGACCCGGTACAGATTGAACGTGATCGTGTATCCCCAGCCGGGCGTCGTGTACCGCCAGTACCACCAGAACTCGGTGTTCGTGCACACCTCGTTCGGAAGCGCGCCGCAATCGGCCGGGAGATCGAACACGACGCCGACCTCGTCCCCCGGCTCCCAACCCGACCAAACCCACAGCCACCGCGAGCAGAGATTGTAGTAAACGATCGAGCAGGTGCCGGACGCCGCCCCGCGATCGTGGAGCGAGATGCCTTCCAGCACGGGAACGCGCGTCCGGTTCGGGATGTCCGCAGAGGCGGAGAGCGCGAGGACAAAGAGAAGAACCTGGACGGACAATACTCTCCTCATGAGCGGAACCTCCTCATGGGCCGAGGCTTCGGCTGCTTCACGGTGTTCTCCTCGACTTTCCGGAACCGTGTCGGGCATATGCGGCGGGTGGAGTAGTGCAAGCCTTATTTTATCACATCCGGAGCATTATGGCTAGAGGGGCCTCGCGCAGGGCGCCTGTCACGCGATCAGGGCTTCTCCACCCGTCGTCCCCTCCAGGCGCGGGCGACGGCGCGGGGATCGCCGCCGTTCTCGATCGCGCCGAGGAACTCACGGACGACAAGGTGGATGAGGGGCGGAGCCGTGACGAGCGGCTCGGGGCAGAGC
Source organism: Candidatus Eisenbacteria bacterium (assembly GCA_016867715.1). Lineage (NCBI taxonomy): Bacteria > Candidatus Eiseniibacteriota > Candidatus Eiseniibacteriota bacterium. The sequence goes on from VGIW01000009.1 coordinate 4,404, forward strand.
GCGCGCGCCTCCTCGATGGCCTCGGGGAGACGCGAGAGGTCGCCGCACCAGACAAGACGCCCCAGTGAGGCCATGTGCCCGATCATGTCCTTCTGATGCTGGTCGGGACGGTCCGGGTTGTCGGCGGCGACAAGACGGATCCCGCGCCGAAGGACCTCGAGAATCGTCCCCGCGCCCCCGTGCGAGACGACGACCTCCGCGCGCGCGTAGTACGGCTCCAAGCTCGGCGCCATGCGGAACCACCGCGCGTTCTTCGGCTCGTAGCGCCCGATGCCGATCTGGATCTCCATCGGGAGGTCGATGCGCGGCGCGGCCTCGTCGGCGGCGCGCACGAGCGGATCGAAGTCGGTCGAGCCGACCGTGACCAGGAGGATGCGCCCCGCGGCGCGCGCCTCAGAGGAGGAGTCCGGCGTAGACGGCATCGGGGAACTTCTCTTTCTGGAGCTCCGGCCACTGCACGATGAAGAGGTCGGCTCTTCCGTACATGAACTGCCCGGTCTTCGACGCGGTATGGATGCGAGAACCGGTTTCGATGAAAATGATCGGGATACGAAGGAATCGACAGAGGATCGACACGGGGATCGTCATCGCGGGTCCTGCGTGAACGAGCGCGTGCGGGCGCGCGCGAAGGAGGATCGCGAGCGATTGAAGGGTGAGGCGCGCGTAGCCGAAGAGCGCCTTCCACTGATGCTTCTCCTTGAGATGCGGGCGCCGGCAGCGATGGATCGTTCCCGGGATCGGAAGCTTCTTCTCGCTCCACGCATCCTCGCGGACAATCATGTAATGGTATTCGTATCGGTCGCCGAGGAGCGCGACGAGGCGGAGCATCTCGACCGAATGTCCCCCTTCGCCGAGCGGGAGGAGCACGCGAAGGCGCTTTCTCGCCGCTGGCGCGCTCTCTTCCTCCGCGCCGGGCCCGGATGGCGCGTTCCCCTCGATCGAGCAGGTCTTCACTTCTTCTTCCTTTCGAGCACTCGTTCGTAGACCGCGCGCACCTTCTTCGCGCTTTCTTCGAGCGAAAGGTGCATCACGCGCGACCGCCCGTCCGTGCGGCGCCCGAAACGAAGGGACTTCTCGATCGCCTCCGTCGCCCCCTCGACGCTCTTGTCGCAGAGGAAACACCCGTGAGTATCTCCGATCACCTCTCGGATGTCCCCCACGTCGGTCGCGACAATCGGAAGATTGCACCCCATCGCCTCCTTGACCACCATCGGCGAGCCTTCCCCCGTCGACACAAGAACCAGGACGTCCGCGGCATTCATGTAAGGAGGGATCTCCTCATGCTTCTTGTCGGTAGCGAGGACAAGATCGACCGGGATTCCTTTCTCCCCGAGGCGCCGGACCGCTTCCCTGGCTACATCCACGCGCTTCTCCGGCCGCATGAGACCGACGAACAAGACGAGCTTCCGGTCGAGCGGGAGTCCGAGCGTGCGCCGCGCCTCTCGCGGATCGGTGGGGCGGAAGAGATCGTAGTCGACCCCCGGCGGGATGATCGCATCTGCCTTGCGGCCCAGATGGCTTTCGACCCAGCGGCTCGTGGCGATCCGTCCGTCGACGAGACGCGCCATGAGGCGGGAGAGCGGCGCCGTGTACGACTCGGCCACCTCGGTTCCGTGGAATGTGAGAACGAGGGGAAGCCGGCGCTCGAGGCGAGCGACAGGCCCGGTCAGCGTGTGGTGCGCGTGCAAGAGCTGGTAGGGCCGCGCGCGCACCTGGCGGAGGTAGGCAGGCACCGCGCGCAGATAGTTCGCGCGGCTCGCGCGCCCGTTCACATAGAAGACATCGACACCTACGCCGAGCCGTCGGAGCGCCCCCACCTCGTCTCGCACGAACGTCCCGTAGTTCTCGGCGCCCTCATGCGGATAGAGATTCGCAACGACGAGAACGCGGAGCGACTGATCGGGCAACTTCGGGTCTTCAAAGAAGAGAAAAGATCCTCTACCCATACACCCTCTCGATCCGGTTTCGATCCGGTACCTGATACCCTATTTCCTCGTCAGGAACTCACTGCGCTTCCGAAGACCTACCGGGAAATAGAGTATCAGGTACCGGATTTCCACCGGATTTCCGAATCAGGTAGTCCCCCACCGCGAGGTTCTCGAGCCCCGAGCGGAGGAGGACGTCGATCGCGTCCGACGCCGTGCAGACGATCGGGTACCCGTGCAGGTTGAACGACGTGTTGAGGACGACCGCCCGCCCGGTCTTCTCCGCGAAACACGAGATGATCTTGTGGAAGGCCGGGTTCTGGTTCCGGTGAACGAACTGCGGCCGCGCGGTCCGATCGTACGGTTGCACCCCAGCGGGAAACTCCCCGACCTTCTCCGTTGTGTCGAAGGTCATGATCATGTAGGGCGCGTCCATTCTCTTCGGGTTCACGACGTACTCGTCGCTCCGCTCGGCGAGCATCGCCGGCGCGAACGGCATCCAGAAGTCGCGGTTCTTGATCATGTCGTTGATGATGCGGACGACGTCCTGCCTCGTCGGGTCGGCGAGGATCGAGCGGTTCCCGAGCGCGCGCGCCCCGAACTCCATCCGGCCGGCGGCGCGGGCGACGACCTCTCCCGCCGCGAGCATGTCGGCGACGGTCGTCTCGATGTCGGCCGGCTTCTCGATCGTGAGCCCCTTCTCCCGAAGCGCGGGCGCCATCTTCTCGATTTCGGCGCTCTCCGGCTCCGGGCCCCAGTAGATGTCCCCGAGGGGCGGGATCTCGAACGGACGCCCCTTGCGCATCCTCTCGTTCGCGTACGCGAGATACGCGGCGCCGATCGCGTTCATCTCGTCTCCGCACGAGGGGAAGACGAAGAGCCCGTCCACCTCCGGAAGCTCGTAGATCCTCTGGTTCGCCTTCACGTTCATGAAGACGCCGCCGCCGAGCGCGACCTTCCGGACGCCGGTCGCCCGGATCGCGTTTTCCGCCCATCGTGTGAGATGTTCTTCCGTGAACTGTTGAAGTCCGGCACAAATCCAGTCGAAGCGCATCCTCTCGACGAGATCGCGCAGGAACCGGTAGCTGTAGTACGTGTGCGGGACGCCGTTCTTCCGTTTCCAGGTGAGACCGGCCCCGTTGTCGAAGACGAGAAGCTCCTTGAAGCGGTCGTAGGCGATCTTCGCCCCCTTCTCTGGAGCGTAGGGAGCCATCCCCATCAGCTTGTACTCGTGTTCGTTCGGGACCATCCCCATCACGAACGTGATCTGCGCGTAGATGAGGCCGAGGCTGTGCGACCAGTCGACCGTCGAGATCGGCGGCTCCAGCCGGCCGCCCGAGCCGACGCGGACCGACGCGCAGAGATCGTCGCCGGCGCCGTCGTTCGTGAGGATGAGCACTTTTTCGCCGCGCCACGGGGACCCGTAGTACGCCGCGGCTGCGTGGCACGTGTGGTGGTCGAGAAAGACCGCGCGGCCCTCGGGAAGCCCCGCCTTTCGGATCTCCTCGATCCGCGACGAGCGGCGCCCCGCGCGGAAGAGCGCGTTCGCCGGCGTCTTCTTGAGGACCTGTTTCACTTGAGATTTCAACGTCTGCGACTCGGCGAACTCCTTCAGGATCTCCTGCTGCGTCATGCCGTAGGGCATGTGGACCGAGTGCATCGCGACGCAATCGATCTCCCCCGGATCGGTGCCGGTCGACTCGAGAAGCCATCGGACCGATCGATGGGGGAAGCAGTTCTCGTTCTTGACGCGCGTGAGGCGCTCTTCCTGAAGGGCGGCGCGGACGATCCCCTCCTCGAGGAGACAGGCCGACGCGTTGTGTCCGTCGTGGATGCCGATGATCTTCATTTTCTTCGAGTTGCCCCTTCTCCGTCTCTTCCTTCCGGGAGCATAACAAGAACGCGCCCTCGGGTCCACGCGCCGAGCGCGTCCGTTCACGGAAAGGATCGGCCGGAATCTCGCCCCGCTGAAGGGGTTATGCCGCGCGAGCCCGGGTGAGGGACGAAAGCTGCGAAGGCTGTAGCGGGGACAACCCGGCGGTCTGGTCCAGGTACAGCGTACCTGGTACGGTGGTGAAGGGCGTACCTGGTACAATCCCCGGGGAGGGATGGCGATGCGCTCGACCTCAAGATCGCGAGCTTCCTCTTCCCGCTCGCCTTCACGCTCGCCGTGACCCTCGCGAACGCGCGGGCGAACGGCCGAGGAGGTCTCGTGAGACGCGCGACGCAGCCCGCGCCGATTCGGGAGGCGCCTCCGAACGATTCGTATCGGTCGCTCGCGCGAAGCGGTCCGATTCTCGCTCTCTTTCTTCTCGCCCTTCTTCTACGCGTCGCCGCGCTCGACCGGTCGCTCTGGGTCGACGAGACGCGGACGTTCGAGTCGACCGATTCGTGGGAGAGCGTGGTCGATCGCCATGTTCATGTCGGCCAGGGGGATGTTCATCCTCCGCTCTACTTCGCGCTCGTTCGGCTTGCGCGCTTCCTTTCCGACGATCCCTCGTTTCTCCGCGCGCTCTTCCTTCCGTTCGGGCTCGTTTCGCTCCTCTTGATTCATCGAATCGGGTGCCTTCGCGGCGGGCACGCGGTGGGGCTCGCCGCGCTCTTTCTCGCGGCCGCGTCGCCGGCTCACATCCGCTATTCGGTCGAGCTCCGGCCGTACTCGCTTCTACTCTTGTTCTCGTCGGTCTCGACCTACGCGTTTTTTCGCATCCTCTCGGGAGGCGGGACAAAGGACCGCGTGCTCTTCGCGGCGGCGACTGCTCTGAACCTCTACACGCACCTCTTCGCCGCGGTCCTCTACGCCTCGCACGCGCTCTTCCTCGCGATTCCGTGGGCGGGGGAGCGCCGCTCGGTTCGCCGCGACCTCGCGGCCGCCCTCCTCCCTCTTCTTCTCTATTTACCGTGGCTCCGGGCGGCGCTCCTCCTCGCGGGAGGGAGGACCCTTCGAGGCGCGGACGGAGGAGGACTCTTCGGAACGATCCTCTTCGCGCGCGCGTTTCTCGAAACGCTGGTCGGCTTCGCGGGAGGAAAGCTCCTCGCCTTCTCCGCGACGACGGCGCTTCTCCTTGCCGGGTTCGCGCGGCTCCGGAGAAGCCCGCGCTTCGCACCCGTGATCGACGCCGCGACGCTTGTTCTCCCGGCCGCCCTCTTCACCGCCTCGAGGCCGGATCATCACCCGAACATGCGGTACTTCCTCTTTCTCTATCCTTACTGGGCGGTGCTGCTCGGGGCGGGAGCGGTCGGGATCGGCGAGCGGCTCGCGCGCACGCGCCTCCGGCTCCGTCCTCTCCTCATCGGCGCGGTCACGCTCGCGCCGGTTCTGGTTCTCTTCCTCCCCGGGGAGAGACCGGAGATCTGGATCCGCTCCGACCGTTGGGAAGATGTGCGCGACGCAATCGAGGAGAGGCTCACCTCGACGGACGCGGTCGTGTCGGCGCCGGAGTCGTTCACCGTCGCGAGGCTCCTCCTCCCGATCGCCGGCCCCTCTCTCGCGGAGAAGCTCGGCGAAAATCGGTCGATCGCGCCCCCTTACGGCGATCCCTTTCGAAAGGCCGACGATGCCTGCGAGCGGATCTGGGCGATCGTGGTCGGAGAGGGGAGGCGTTCGGAGGAGATTCGAGAGACCCTCGCCCCCGTGGCGGCCGAGCGCCGCGACTTCCGCATGGTCGAGTGCCGCGCGACCCTCTTTCGAATCGAAAGATGAGGCGGCAGTGGGGACACGTACCGATCCGGCCCGAGCTCTGCCCGGGCCGAATCGGAACATGTGACTAAAACCCCCCGCCCGGGGTCGTGCGGGGGGCGAAGAAATCAGCGAGAGCTTCTCTTAGAACCAGTAGTACCAGCCGACCTCGAAAGCGTTGGCGCCGACCGAGTAGAAGTTGGTCGGGCTATCGCCCTCGCCGCCGTCGAGGATCTCGACATCCAGACCGTGGGCGGCCGTGACGCCGAAGTTGTCGGTCGCCGCGTAGTAGACGGCGAGCCAGAGGTGGACCCAGAAGTCCATCGTCGAGTCTTTGTCCTCTTCATCGAACGAGGTGTTGCGGAGCGTGAAGCCCGGACGGAACGCGAGCGATGCCCGGTCGCCGGCCAACAGCTCGATCGGGAGCCCGATGTGGGCGTAGATCCGCGTGAAGTCGCTGTCGAAGCTCTGGAAGCCGACACCCACGTCCGCCGCGATCTTCTCGGCCAATACGTAGCGAATGCCGATCGGAGCCTCGTTCTTCACCCAACCGAGGGCGATCGATCCGGGCTCCATTGCGTTCGCCGCCGTGCTCACCATCGCGACAACCGCCGCCATCAGAATGAGCTTTCGCATAAGAGATATCCCCCCTTCCGGCTACGGAAGACTCCTCTTCACCTGCCAGATTCTGCCGGGCGCCAATATGGCGATCCCGGACGCCCCTGTCAACAAAAAACGCCCGCGAAAAATCTCCGGGATTTATGCCAGGGGCAAAGACCGCTGTCAACCTCTTTCTGGCCGCGTCGAGGGGCGCGCGATCCCCGCGCCTGCCTCTCCCTCGGCCGCCCCCATGCCTTCCCGATTCGCATCGACCACGGAATATACGCTCCCGCCCACGCTCTCGCCACCGGATGATCCCTCAGATCGCTCCGTGCGCGCGATCGGGCTGCCCGGTGCAGCGCGGTGCATTTCTATCGCATTGTAACACAACAAGTTACAAACCAGCTTTCGGCGCGTCCCGGCCGCGGCCCGTTTAGCCTCCGCGGCACGAATCGTGCGGGAAGCCGTGTGTGAAGCGCCGATCCGGTCCCGGGGACCGGTCGGGCGGGGAGGACGGGGATGGGAGGGGAGACGCTTCTTCATCGAGATCGAACGGCCGCGCGCGCGCGGCTCCGGATGACGATGGTGCTTCTTGCGTGCGGCGCATGGGCGATCGCGATTCCCCGCGCAACGCTCGCGTGGGAGGACACGGACGGGAACGGCATCGACGATCGGGCCGAGGTGCTTCTCGCGGAGAAGTTCCGCCCCGTTCTCATCTTGCCGCGGGAGGAAGCGATCACGAAGCCGTGCCCGGTCGGCGTTCTAGGGGACGGAGGAGATCTGACCGCGGACAAGCTCTGGGCGCGCGTGTACAACGCGGCGGGGCAGCTCGTGACGGTCGCCCGCACGACGGACGCGGGGTGGAACCCGGCTCCTTCGTTCTCCCATTCATCTTTCAACTATTCAGGATTCGGATGGGATGGCGGGGCGATCCCGTACGTCGGGCGCCCACCGGGCGCTGCGTACTCCATCTATTACGTGCGGCTCTACCCCGACTACGGGGGGCCGTCCATTGACTGCCCCCACGAATGGAACGATCTGTTCGCGCATGGGGACGGTTTCCATCTCCCCGGCCGCGATCTCCCCGCGACCGCCTATGCGCATCTCTATCTGGACGGCGGGACGCCGGTTCTCCAGTACTGGTTCTTCTTTCCCTGCAACGACTGGGTGAACAACCACGAAGGGGACTGGGAGCACGTCCACCTCCGTCTCTCCTCCGCCAATCCGGACGGAGCGGAGATCACGAGGGCCTGCTTCTATTTCCACGACTTCTTCTTCGAGCGCTCCCCGCCGGAGATCGTCCTCGCGGACGAGACCCACCCGGTCGTCTGGGTCGGCGGGTATGGGGAGTGGACATGCGCGGGATGCGATCCCGGCGACTGCCCAGGGGACCCGAACGTCGGCTACGGCTCCCATGCGTGCTATCCGGCCCCGGGCGTTTGGCTCGACGTCGGGGGCGAGGTGCCCGGATGCGGGCAGGCGGACGAGATCGTCGCGCGCTGCGGCCGCCCGATTCACTGGAGTCGGCTCACCATCGAGATCCTCCCCGAGCCGAACGCGATCGACTACGCGCAGAGCCCGGGGCTCTCCTGGCACAAGGCCGCGATCCCGTTCGGAACCCCGTTCGTTCCGAGCTACTGCGACGACTCGTGCGCGTTCTTCGGCGACTTCCCCCTCACGAGCTGGCTCGTCGGGACGTGCGGGAACGCCGCGCCTCGCGGTCCGTCCCTTCATCCGTCGTGGCGAGTTTTCGCGGGGGGAGCGCCCAACGGGCCGTGGGGCGGAGCAGCGCCCGTGCTCGGCCCCCCGCGGACGATTCGCGTCCCCTCGGAGATCGCCTCGATCCGCGAGGCGGCGGACTGCGCGCGTGCGGGGGACACGATCCTCGTGGGGCCGGGGACGTACTCGGGAGGCGCGCGCCTCCCGGGCGGGATCACGATCGTGAGCGAGGCGGGGCCCGCGTGGACGGTCTGGAAGGCGAGCGGGGGAAGCTTCGCGGCCCTCGTCGAGGAGGGCGCCGTCGGCGCGAGGATCGGCGGCGAAGGACGCGGGTTCACCTTCGCCGGCGACTGTCAGCTTCCCGCGCTCTTCCCGATCCAATTTCTCCGCCTCGCCTCGCGGGGGGAGAGTGTTCTCCAAGGAAACCGGTTTAGCGGCTTCCCGCCGATTCGGTGCATCGTCGAGGTTCCGCCGGGCGGAAGCGTCACCCGGATCGAATCGAACCGCTTCTCGGTTCCCTTTTCCACCGCGATCCGAGCGGAAATCACGGCCGGCCAGACGCTCGTCGTCGGCGGATCGCTCGAAGCCGCCAACGACTTCGCGCGGCATCCGGGAAAGGCGGCGATCGAGATCGCGTGCGACCACTGCCCGGGGCTTTCAGCCGAGTACAACTACTGGAGCACGCTCGACCCGGACACGATCCGAACGATGTTCGCCTGGGCGGTGAGCGTCGTGGACTTCGATCCGTGGACCGACTCCGCGCATGCCGGCGTCTACGGGCTCTCCTCGGGAACCGGCGGCTCGCCGGAGATCGAGGACGTGTTCCGTTTTGACGAGGCGGAGCCGAACCCCGTTTCGGGCCGAGTGACCGTGCGCTTTCAAATTCCGGAGGCGGGCGAGGTGCGCCTCGGGGTGTACGACTCACGGGGCCGCGAGGTCCTTCGCCCCTGGGACGGGAGGCTCGGCGCCGGTCTGCGGGAGATCACGTTCGACGTCCGCTCGCTCCCGAGCGGCGTCTATTTCCTCCGGATCGAGAACGAAGGACGTTCCGCCGTCCGTAAGATCGTGCTCGTGCGATAGGATGTCCGGTCGCCGGGCGCCGCTCTCGCCGTCGCTCGGGAGGAAACAGGGTGAAGACATACGATTCATGTATAAAGGAACGGTCGATCCATCCCAGACCCGGATGGCTTCTCGCTCTCTGCTCGATCCTCATTTCTCTCTTCTCGATCACTCCCTTGAGGGCGGCCGGGGAGCCGGCGGCGTACCGGAGCCGCTTTCGAGTCGGCGTCGGTTTCGTGCGCGAGTTGGAAGGGGACGGCGCGGAGACTCGCTTCGCCGTCGGTCTCTCAGGAATCTGGAACGTGCGGCCGCGTATCGGGATCGGGGTGGACGGCGCTCTTCACGATCTCCGCGACGATCCGAATTCCGGCTCCTTCGGCCTCGCGCGTCTCACGGCGTCGGTCGAGATTCGCCGCGCGCCATTCGGCTCCCTTCTCCCTTTCGCGGCCGCGGGAGCGGGGATCTACTCGTGGCGATGGTGCGAGAAAGGAAGCGGAACCGAGATCGACTTCTGCTCCCTCGCGAACCCGGACCGAAACAAGAACTCGATCGGAGCATGGGTCGGCGCGGGATTTCACGCGGGAATGGCGAGAAGGCGGTCCTTCTCATTCGCCCTTCAGATCCACCCCTACTCAACCTTCGAGGGTGGCCGGCGGTTCGCGCAAGTTCTTCTCGCCCTCGGATTCTGAGGAGCACGGAGTATTGAGTTTTCCGAGAAGAAAAGGCTCGGCCTGCATTAGCAGGCCGAGCCGAATGCTCGCTTCGTGAACAAGAGGCGGAGGCTAGAAGACGGTCCGCCGGACGTGTGCGAGAATCCACTCGGGGCTCGGCAGAGGTTCGGCCTTCCCCCTCTTCGAAGCCACGTCGACTGAAAGATCGAACGTGCCGTTCTGGAAGGAGTAAGTCGCCGGGGCTCCTCCGCCCAATGTGCCCTCCACGGTTCCGCTGAATGAGAACGTCCCCGAGATCGCCTCGGAATCGTACGCGGTCACGACGAAGGAACCCTGTAGGACATCTCGAAGCACGGCCATGCTCCCCGTGCCGGTCTTCGTGAAGACCACCTGAACTTTGCCTGCGACTTCCGAGGTAGAGAGATCGAAATCAGGGCCGTCCGCCGCGGGAACGCCGAAGTTCAGCGAGTAGGCCATGTCCCCGACGGACATCGTCGAGTTGATCAAGTAGTAGTCCGTGGCGTCGTCGTAAGCGACCCAGCACATCGCGTCGGGTGCCTGATAGGCGACCGGCGACCCCGCTCCGGTGATGTCCACGGAGATCCCCTCGCGACCCGAGCCCCCGCCGTTTCCTCCCCAGCCGTCCCCGAATGGGTTGCACGGATCGGGAGCATCGCCGATGCGCTGGCCGGAGATCTCGAATTCCATGCAGCCGTCCTCTTCGATCGAGCATTCGCCGGTGAACGAGGTCTCGACCGTCCCCTGCAACGCGTAGCTTGTTCCGCTCACCGTCCCCGTGTAGGAGATCTCGGTCTCCATGTAGCACGGACCCGGAATCGTGTCGTAGAAGGTGCAGTGGACCGTCCTCTGGTTCCCGCTCCACGAGTAGTCGCACTCCACACCGACCGAGTCCTCGATCCCCTCGTAGTCTTCTTCATTCGGACAGATCGCCGACGTGTCCGTAACAGTAAAGAGGACCGTCTGGGTTTCACAATCCTTCATCGTGCCCGATTGGCTCCAAAGCCCGACCCACGCAGCCGGGACTCCTCCGCCGTTCGGACCTCCGGGGTTGTCGTCGTCGCCGCCGCCGCAACCGAATCCCAGCATCAGAAGGGGAACGAGAACCACGATCGGCGCAAGAACAAGACTGAACCCCCACGCAGTACGTTTCATTGGCCTGGACCTCCCTTTCTTCCGTCCCCGTCGTCGGGGACGACCGCACCCGAGTTTCGGGCGAATTGTACGTCTCTCCCGCTTATCGTCAATCAGAAAGGAAGCTTGCGGACCCCGGTTCTCGGTCCTCGCGCCCGCGCGCCCGCGATCCTCGCGTCTTACCGCTTCCCGTTCGGTCGGTCCAGGGGCCCGCCGGCCGCACGCGATCGAGAACACGCATTGACATCTCCCCTCCCGCATTTGGTACCATTATGTCTCGGAAAGGAGCTTCATGGAGACACCCGAGAACCGGCCGGATCCGGCTCCGGATTCGACCGACGACTTCGCGAAGAAGCTCGAGGAACAGTCGACCCCGCCACCGACCGATGATCTTCGCGTCGGCGATCGCGTCACGGGAACGCTCGTGGCGATCGGCGAGAAGGAGAGCTTTCTCGACTTCGGCGGCCGAAGCGAGGGCGTGATCGCCACGCGCGAGCTTCGCGACGAAAAGGGCGAGCTCCGGCATCAGGTCGGCGACACGCTTCAGGCGACCGTGGAGTCGGCCGAGGAGCAGATCGTCCTCACGCTCGGCCGGAAGCGCGGACCGCTGAGCAAGGAGATCCTTAGGCAGCGTTTCGAGTCGAAGGTCCCCGTAGAGGGGATCGTCAAAGCGACGAACAAGGGCGGTTTCGAGATCAACGTCGGAGGCCGCCGCGCGTTCTGTCCGTACTCGCAGATCGACATCGCCTACTGCGACAAGCCCGAGGAGTACATCGGCAGCCGTCTCTCATTCTTCATCGTGCGGCTGGACGGGGGCGGGCGCAACATCGTCCTCTCGCGGCGCGCCCTTCTCGAGGAAGAACGAAAGAAGAAGGTGGAGGAAACGGAAGCGCGTCTTCGCGAGGGCGAGGTCTTCCAAGGCGTGGTCTCTCGGGTCCTCCCCTTCGGGGCCTTTGTCGACATCGGCGGGGTCGAGGGGCTTCTGCACGTCTCCGAGTTCTCGCATGCTCATGTTCAGGATCCGTCCCAAGTCCTCTCCCCAAACCAAGAGGTGCGGGTAAAGGTTATCGGCATCGAAAAGGGAGAGAAGGGGCGCCGGATCTCCCTCTCGATGAAGGCGCTGGAGCCGGATCCGTGGGTCGCCGCCGCCGAATCGCTCTCCGTCGGAAAGATCGTGACCGGAAGGGTGGCGCGGCTCGCCGACTTCGGGGCCTTCGTCGAGCTGGCGCCGGGAATCGACGGATTGCTCCACGTGAGCGAGATCTCCCTCGAGCACATCGCCCATCCGAACGAAGCGCTCTCTCCGGGACAAACCATTGAAGTGAGAATTATCGAGGTCGATTTCGAGAAGCGCCGCATCGCCCTTTCGCGGAAGATTCTCGAGGCGGAGCGCCGGCGGAGGGAAGAGAAGGCGCGTCTCGCGGAAGCGCGAAAACAGAAGAAAAAGGAGGAGCCGGCGAAACCCGCGCCCGATCAGCCCGTTCCTACCGAATCGCTCGACACGCTCCTCGCGCGACTCAAGGAAAAATACGAAGACGACACGCTCGGCTAGTAGACCGCGACAAACACCATCCTCCCAAGCCGTGTCTGTCGCCATTTCCCGGCCCGGGCACTCCCGCTCGCGCGGTCGTTGTGCTATTCTCCCCGACCGACCGGACCGGAGTTCGAACGACGGGACAGAAGGCTTCGCTCAACCGAGGGCCGCCCGAGCGCTCCTTGCGGGAGTCGGCCGAGGGCGGGGAGTCGACGGGGGTCCCGCTCGCACGAGGCGACAAGCATGGCGAAACCGACCGCTCGAACCGCGGACAAGCATCGTCTCTACGAGATGTCCGTTCAGGATCCCGCGGAGGAGATCCGCTTCATACGGCGGGTCTATCGCGACATCTTCCGTTCGGAGCCGACGGTTCTTCGAGAAGACTTCTGCGGAACCGCAGCCGTCTGCTGCCGCTGGGTAAGGATCTCCCCGGAACACCGGGCGATCGGCATCGATCTCGACGCCGAGGTCCTCGAATGGGCCCGGACGCGGAATCTCCCGTCGGCCGGCAAGGCCGCGCCGCGCGTTCGGCTTTATCAGGGCAACGTTCTATCGCCGCCGCGCGCGCGCCCGCACGTCGTGACCGCGATGAACTTTTCCTACTTCACGTTCAAGGAGCGGCCGATCCTCCTCTCCTATTTCCGCAAGGTCCGCCGCACGCTGCACGCGAAAGGGCTCTTCTTCCTCGACATCTACGGCGGACCTGAGGCGCAGATTCCACAGATCGAGGAGCTCGTCCATCCGGGGTTTTCCTATCTCTGGGACCAGGACGCCTATAATCCCATCACCGGCGCTTATCGATGCTTCATTCATTTTCGATTCAAGGACGGGAGTCGAATCCGCAAGGCGTTCCGCTACGATTGGAGGCTCTGGTCCCTCCCCGAGGCGCGCGACCTTCTCCGGGAAGCGGGCTTCGAGGAGATCCGGGTCTACTGGGAAGGAACTTCCGCGGACGGAGAGGGGAACGGCGCTTTCCGCCCCGCGCTCCGACCGGTCAACGACCCCGCTTGGGTTGCCTACCTCGTCGCGGGGCCGCGCGTTCGATCGTCGGCGATAGGCGCGTGACGCTCATCCGGAACGCGCGCGAGACGGATCACGAGGCAAGGCTCTCGATGGGAATCGCCCGCCGCGCGAGATCCTGCTTCAATCTCTCGAGCCGCTCGACCGTCCCCGCCTCCGCCCAGTACCAATCGTCCATCGGGAAGACGCGCACTTCCTCCCGGCGAGAGGCCCATTCGAGACACGAGTCGATGATCGAGAAGGCGCCCTCGCCCGGAAGGGACGCTGCGGCCCCGCGAGCGAGGAACTGGATCCCGTTGTAGGCGAAGCGCCGGAGCTCTCCGCGGGGACTCCGCACCGGCGGTTCTCCCCATCGCCCGCAGAGATACCCCTCCTCGTCTGCCGCGAGGGAGCGGCCGCTGCGACGCGTCCCGACGGCAAGAGTCGCGAGGGCGGATGCGGCTTCGTGCGCGCCGGCGATTCTTCGGAACGGGAGGTTGCTGAGAACATCCACGTTGTGCACGAGCACGGGCTCCTCGCCGCCGAGAAGCCGGGCGGCGTTGCGCACGCCTCCGCCGGTCCCGAGCAATCGCTCCTCGATCAGAACGCGGACCCATCCGTCGGGAAAGGCCTCCTCCTTCACGAACCTCTCGATCTGGTCTGCCCGGTGGTATGCGTTCACAACGACGCCCGTGATTTCTTGGGACCGCAGTTTCGTGAGAAGCAACGCGAGAAGCGGTCTATTGGCGATCTCCACCAGCGCCTTCGGTTTGTCTTTCGTGAGGGGGCCGAGCCGCGTGCCCATTCCGGCGGCCAGGATCATCGCTTTCATCCCAATCCCTCCGGCAGGTCGCGATGGACGACCGTGCAGGCGTATCCTTTCTCTTCGAGAGAGCGTCGGAGCCTCTCGGCGAAGTAGACCGAACGATGTTGCCCGCCCGTACACCCGAAAGCGACGCTTAGATGTTCGAATCCGCGCCCCCGGAAAACCTCCGCGGCGTCGAGTACGAGCCCGAGAACTCTCTCCCAGTAGGTGCGCACCTCGGCCTTCTCTTCGAGAGTGCGTGAGACCGCCTCGTTCATTCCCGTGAGGTTCTTGTACGCCTCCTCGCGGCCCGGGTTCGGAAGCGCGCGGCAGTCGAAGACGAAGCCCCCCCCGTGCCCTGTCGGGTCCGGCGGGATGCCTCCACGCACGTACGAGAAACTATAGATATGAATCGTAAGCGTCTCGCTCATGAAGGTATGACTCTCAGAGATCCGGGGTTTTCCGCCAACGAATGGGCGAGACGCCGGAGCTCGGGGAGGTCGACAGGGAAGTCCGGCGTGGCGAGGAGGGATCGCAAGTTGGCGAGCGCGGCCGGGATGCTACGGAGAAAACGAATCTTCCCTTGGCGGACGCCGAGATTCCCGTACGCGCCCAGAGCTTGAAGGATGCGAATGCCGGCGAAGGCGGGGAAGAAGCGACGGAAGCGCGCTTCGTCCAGTCGAACGAGCTTTCTCGCTTCGGTCAAGTAGACATCGAGGAGTCCCCCGCGGACCGAATCGCCGAGCTCTGCCCTCGCTTCGAAGAGAATCGAGGCCAGATCGTATTCGGGGGCCCCCATGCGCCCGGACTGGTAATCGATGAAGAAGGGTGCGCCGTCGACGAGCATCACGTTGCGGGACTGGAAATCGCGGTAGAGAAAGAACGCGCGTTCCTCGGCGTCGAGGAAGCGGGCGAGCTTCGCGAAGTCCTCCTCGAGCGCGTCAGAGGCGGCGGCGGGAACCAGGAGATCGAGAAAGCACTCGCGAAAGTAGGCGAGATCCCGATGCATCGCCTCCGCGTCGAACTCGCGGCCCTGATAGCAGAGCGATCGGTCGAGACCCCCTGCGCCGAACACCTGGAAGCGTGGAAGCAAGCGGACGACTTCCTCGTAGAGAGAAAGAGCGGATTCTAAGCCGCTCCCAGTTTCCCGCGCGCGTTGGTGCCGCGCCGCGAGGCTCTCGTCCCCGAGATCGGTTTCCAGGTAGAGGCCGCGGTCCGGATCCTCCGCGAAGATCTCGGGGACGGGAAGGCCGAGCGCGCGAAAGTGGCGGGAGAAGCCGACGAACGCGGCGTTCTCTTCTCGATTCTCGTGCCGGACACCGATGACCGATCGGCGATCGCCGGCGAGTCGGAAAAGAAGCCGGGCCGATCCGTCCGCGCGCAAAGACACGCACGATCGGACTCTTTCGCCGAACGTAGCCTCGAAGAGAGCTCGCAGATCGTCCCCTGCAGAGTCCGCGGTGACCATGCTACCCCTCGCGATTTCCACGGAAGGCTACGCCCCGCGCGGCGGCGGGTCAAGAGAGCCGGTTGCTCGGGGCGTTTGCCTTCAGGGCCGTACGGATCGAGCACCCGGCGCCACAATCCGAATCGTCTCGCCGGGGCGGACCGGCGCGGGGCGAACGACGCGAGCCCCGTTTCCCTCAGCTGTAGCCAAGTATGCCCGGAACTGCGAGAGCGGGCGGCCGGTCATTGCGTACCGGGAACACAAAGAGAAGCGGGCGCCCCGGAGTGGAGCACCCGCTTCATGAGAACGTGCGGAAGGCGCGCGGCTGATCAGATTTGGAAAACGAAGATGTTCCCGATGTTTGTCGTTTGCCCCTGAAGAACCGTGATCGGCGTGAAGTTGATTGTGTTCGGCCAGGCGCCCTGTCCGTAGAACCCGAACAGATCGCCTGCGTCGATCACGCCGTCGTTGTCCATGTCTTTCCAGAGATCCAGGTAGTAGGTCCCCGGGGCCATGTTGATGAAGGTGAAGGATACCGAAAACTCGCTTCCAGTCGCCGGCACCGTCATCACGTAGCGATCGGCGACCCAGTCGGCGACGCTCGTGTAGACCGCGACGCGTGAGTTGCGAAGATCGACCTGAACGCCTGCAGTTACCTGCGCGGTCCCCGAGATTCCGGTCGCGGCTGCGATGACGATCAGGCTCCCCGTCGAGGTCGCCGTGCCGCCCTTGCCGTCGCTCACCGTCACATTGACCGAATACGGGCCCGCGGTCGTCGGGGCGTTCCACGTTACGCTCGCCCCCGAACCGGTGATCGAACCGCCGTTCGGAACATAGCTGTACGTGAGCGCATCCCCATCCTGATCCGTCGCGGTCACGGTGATGATGACCGATCCCCCCGCGGTCACCGAGCCCGGGGAAACCGTCACGGAGACGATGACCGGATCACGGTTCGTCGGCTCGTTCGTCCCGTTGTCGTCGCCGCCGCAACCGGCGAAGAGAAACGGCACGGTCAAGAACACCACCGCCAACCTAGGGAATCCCCACGTCTTCATGCTCGTTCACCCTCCTTCTGGGTCGCGGTCCCAACAGCCCGCCGTCTACTCGGCGCTGCCACCCGCGCGGTTTTCGCCCGCCGGCGCAGCCAAACCAACGAATGTGAAGCGGACTCAGGTTCGCCCGAAATCCCTGTCAAGCGAAAACAAGGACTGAAGCGGTTCGTCGGCCCGCCCCGAGGAAACCGTTGCGAGCGGACCCGCGAACGGAGAGAATCGGAAGCGCGCGAATCGGCGCGGGGATCCCGACACGATGCGGTTCTTCAAGAAGACCATCCTCGCCTTTCTCGAATGCCCCCGCCTCGGGTACTTCGAATCGAACGCCGAGCCGGCCCGCGCCCGCGAGGAAGGCGAGGATGCCGCGCGCCGGCTGCACGCGGTGCAGGGGCGCCTCCTCGGAGAACGCGCGAGAAGAGAGTTCCCCAGAGGGATTCTGATCGAGGGGAAGGACTTCGGCGCCGCTCTCCGCGCGACTCGTAGGGCGATCGCTTCCGGATCGCGCGTCCTCTACGAAGCCGCCTTCGTCAGCGATTCCGTCGGTGCGAGGCCCGATCTGCTCGTCCGGGAAGGACGCGATCGGTGGCGTCTCTGGGAAGTCAAGTCGGGAACCGAGACGCGTGAGGAGCATCTCCGCGACCTCGCCGTTCAACTTCACGTCATGGACGGCCTCGGCATGCGGGGGAGGGGAGGACTGATGCTCGTCGACCGCGAGACGACGAACGAATCGCCGACGATCTTCCGCAGGGTCGATTGTGACGCGGAGGCCCGCGAGCGAATTCCGGCGGTTCGAGAAGCCGCGAGGGAGCTCGCTCGATTCTCGCGGCTCGCGGAAAAACCTCCCGCCGCGCTCGGGAGAGCGTGCAGAGACTGTGAATTCCGGAACACGTGCTGGCCCGATCTTCCCTCCCCGAGCGTCCTCGACTTCCACCAAGGAGAGAGCGGCTGGCGAAACGTCGAGAAGCTCCTCGGCGCGGGAATCGCGGATCTCTCCGCCGTTCCGCCGACCGCTTCGCTCACCCGTGTTCAGAAGCGGCAGGTCGTCGCGACGCGCTCGCGGCGCCTCGTTGCCGAGCGAGGCGCGCGCTCCGCCCTGACGCGCGCGGTTCGCCGTCCGCTCCACTTCCTCGATTTCGAGGCCGCTCGTTTCCCTGTCCCTCTCTTCACCGGACAACACCCGTACGACCTGATCCCTTTCCAATGGTCTTGCCACATTGACCGGGCCCCGGACACCTTCCCCGAACACCGCGACTTCCTCTGGACCGACGGCGGAGACCCGAGCCGCGCGTTCGCGGAGTCCCTCTTGCGGGAAACGGAGAGCAAAGGAAGCGTGATCGTCTACTCGAGCTTCGAGCAGGAGACGATCCAGACACTCGCCGAGCGATTCCCCGATCTACGCGCGCCTCTCGAAAGCCTTCATGCGCGGATCTTCGATCTCCTGCCCGTTCTTCGGCGGCATTTCTATCATCCCGACTTCGGCGGCTCCTTTTCGATCAAGTCAGTCCTGCCCGTTCTCGTCCCCGGGCGGAGCTACGATTCCCTGGCGATCGGAGACGGGCTGGAGGCGGTGTGGGCCTACTACCGTCTCACGCGCGAGACGATCCCCGAGGAGGAGCGAACCCGTCTCACGACGAGCCTTCGGGTCTACTGCGAACAGGATTCCCTGGCTCTTCGCGACGTCTACCATGCCCTCCTGCGACAAACAGAGGAGAGCGCGACATGAATCGCGCCCGGGGCTTCCCGCGGGAACGAGCTCGAAGCGCACACGGGCGGGGAGGGATTCGATGCGCGTGATCGACATCACCAGGCCGCTCTCCCCCGCGACCGCTCCGTGGCCGGGAGACACTCCCTTTACGCTTGAATGGAAGGAACTCCTGGCGCGCGGGGGAATCGTCGATCTCAGCGTCCTCAGTCTGAGCCCGCATTGCGGAACGCACATCGACGCGCCCCGGCACGTCGTGGAGGGAGGGAGCGGAATCGGCGATCTTCCGCTCGAACCCTTCATCGGTCCCGCGCGCGTGCTTCGCGCTCGACCGAGCGTAGGCGGCGCGATCTCTCCCGAGACGTTCGCCGGCATCGATCTCGCCGACCCCCCGCGGCTTCTCGTCCGAACCGACACGAATCCGGATCCCTCCCGATGGAATCCGCGCTTCGCCGCCTTCGCGCCGGAGACCGCGGACCTCCTCGCCGCGAACGGCCTCCTCCTCGTCGGCATCGACACGCCGGGCGTCGATCTTCCCGGCGCGGGCGGTCTCCCGGTTCACCGCCGCTTCGCCGAGGCGGGGATTCGTTGGATCGAGAATCTGGATCTCGCCCGGGCGGAAGAGGGCATCTACGACCTCGTCGCGCTCCCGCTCCGGATCCTCGGAGGGGACGCAAGCCCGGTGCGCGCGGTGTTGATTCAGAAATAACCGATTGTAAAAAAACAACTTCCGAGCCAAGCCCTTCAGGGGGCGATTTCGCTTGCCACCGAGCTATCAATATGATATCTTCTCGATAGCAACCGAGGACGCTCTCGATAGCACGAAAGGAGAAGAGAGCATGGCTGAGAAGACTGTTCGCGCCCGCTCGGGCTACTGGATGCTTGTCGTGACCTTCCTGCTCTACGTCCTCGCGACGTGGGTGCTCGTCCAGGGGATCCCCGCGGAGAGCACGCCCGTCATCATCGCGGCGTTCGTCTTGTTCGTCGCGGCGGTTCTCGCGAGCATCGGCTTCTTCGTCGTGAACCCGAACGACTCGAGGGTTCTCGTCCTCTTCGGAACGTATGCGGGGACGGTGAAGAAGAACGGCTTCTGGTGGGCAAACCCGTTCTACTCGAAAAGGAAGATCACGCTGCGCGCGCGGAACTTGAACGGCAACAAGCTCAAGGTGAACGACAAGGCCGGCAACCCGATCGAGATCGCGGCCGTCGTCGTTTGGCAGGTCGAGGACACGTACCGGGCGTCGTTCGACGTGGATCACTACGAGGAGTACGTCATCGTGCAGAGCGAGGCGGCGGTCCGCCATCTCGCGGGATCGTATCCCTACGACACGTTCGACGACGAGGCGGAGGAGACGCTCACGCTCCGCGCCGGAACCGAGCAAGTGAACGGGGTTCTCGAGAGCGAGCTGACCGAGCGCTTTGCGCGCGCGGGGGTCCGGGTGATCGAGGCGCGCCTCAGCCACCTCGCGTACGCGCCCGAGATCGCCGAGGCGATGCTCCGGCGCCAGCAGGCCTCCGCGGTCGTCGCCGCGCGCACACAGATCGTGAACGGCGCGGTCGGGATGGTCGAGCTCGCCCTCGACCGGCTGAGCGCGAAGAAGGTCGTGGAGCTTGACGAGGAGAGGAAGGCGTCGATGGTGAGCAACCTCCTGGTCGTCCTCTGCAGCGAGACGGCCGCCGCGCCGGTCGTGAACGCCGGAACGCTTTACCACTAAGGGAATCATGGCCTCTCGCAAGGCATTTCTCATCCGCATCGACCCGGACCTCTTGGAGGAGCTGAACCGGTGGGCAGCCCAGGAATTCCGGAGCGTGAACGGCCAGATCGAGTTTCTATTGCAGCGCGCGGTCGACGAGAGAAGAATTGGATGGAGGGGCGGTACGGAACGCGAGAAACCGAGCGGCGAGTAGCCGCGAGCAGCCCCGAAAAGAAGGAGGAACCCGTGATGGAACCGAAGATCGCGGACAAGACACCCGTCTCGATCGACCTCGACCCGGGCACCTACTGGTGGTGCGCCTGCGGGCACTCGAGGAAGCAGCCCTTCTGCGACGGATCCCACAAGGGAACCGGCTTAGCGCCCAAGAAGATCGAGATCGCGGAGAAGAAGAAGATGGCTCTCTGCCGGTGCAAGCACACGGGGAAAGCACCGGCCTGCGACGGGACGCACCGGACGCTTGGCTAGAAGCCTCCTTCCGTCGGAAGGATGTTCCTCTCGCGGCCGCCCGGGTGCGGGGGATCGTCTTCAGAGACCGAGATCGCCCGCGATCTCCCGCATGGAGGCGAGGACGACATCGATATGTTCGTCGAGCGGAACGCCGAGATCCTCGGCACCGCGCACGATCGCTTGCCGGTCCACGCCGGCGGCGAAGGCTTTCTCTTTCCACTTCTTCCGAACCGCCGCCCGATCGACATCCGCGAGCTTGCGGCTGGGACGAACGAGGGCGACCGCCACCACGAGGCCGGTCAGCTCGTCCACGGCGTAGAGAGCTTTCGCCATCAAGCTTCTTCTCGGAACGCCGGTGTAGTCCGCGTGCGAAAGGACCGCCTCGACGATATCGTCCGAGCAACCCGCTTCCAGGAGAATCCTCGCCCCCGTCGTCGGGTGCTGATCGTTCGGAAGGCGATCGGGATTCGGGTTCTCCTCGTAATCAAAATCGTGGAGGAGCCCGACGACGCCCCACTTCTCTTCGTCCTCTCCATAGCTGCGGGCGTACGCGCGCATCCCCGCCTCGACGGCCAGCATGTGCTTGACCAGGTTTCGGTTCTTCGTGTGCTCGAGCACGAGCTCCATCGCTTCTTCGCGAGTCATCGGTTCTTCCCCCTCCCCGGGACAGGTCTCATTCATTATATTCGAGATTCGGACAAAGCCCTCGCGGACAAGGAGGAATCGGACTCATGGCTCGAACCCCATCCACCATGCTCCCCCTCGGAACCGTCGCTCCCGCATTCCGTCTTCCCGATACGAACGGGAACCTCGTTTCGCTCGACGACGCGAAAAAGGCCCCGGGCTTTCTCGTGATCTTCCTCTGCAACCACTGCCCGTTCGTAATCCATGTTCGGCATGAGATCGCGAGGCTCGCCGCCGAATACCGCGCGAAAGGGATCGCGGTCTTCGGCATCAACTCCAACGACGCCGAGAAGTACGCGGACGACAGCCCGGAGCGCATGCGGGAAGAAGCCGCTCGTGTCGCCTACACGTTCCCCTATCTCTTCGACGAGACGCAGGAGGTCGCGAAGGCCTACCGCGCCGCCTGCACTCCCGACTTCTTCCTCTTCGACCGCGACCGCCGCCTCGTCTATCGCGGACAGATGGATGGAGCGCGTCCCGGGAACGACGTCGCCGTGACGGGCAAGGATCTTCGAGCCGCGCTCGACGCCGTGCTTCGCGGCGATCCGGTCTCCGAGGAGCAGCTCCCCAGCCTCGGATGCAACATCAAATGGAAGCCGGGGAACGAACCGGATTATTTTAGATAGAAACGGTTCTCCGTATCGTCCGAAAGAGGCTCGAGCCGATCCCCGCCGAGCTCTTCCCTATGTGCCGGCACCTTACCCAGAGCCAGAAGGCATGCGCGGCGTTGCCGATGAGCACGGCCGCTAGGCCGAATTGAAGACCCGTCACCGTTCCGTTTCGCACGCCGACCCAGAGAACAAGCGAGGTCAACGCCAGATAGAGAGCCATCGCCTCGGTGATCGCCCGCGTGCGATGCGCGTGCACCAGGCGTCCTTGGAAGAAACTGTGAAGAACGCTGAACGCGGGCATGAGAAGGGCGATCCAAAGCGCGCTCTCTGCCAGCCCGACGAGGCTCGCATCGAGGGCCGAGACGCTCGCGAACCAGAATCGTCCAAGAGGCGTCGCCGTCACGAGAAAGAGCCCGAGAGTGACCGCCCCCGCGAGAAGAAACGTGAAATCGAGGAGCGCCTTTCGCGCGCCCGGCCGGTCAAGCGCGACCACCACGACCTCGTTGAAGGCGAAGCCGACCGATCGGAGTGTGAAGACGAGACCGTTCAGCACGGGCCACACGGCGAGCGAGTCGATCGCGCGCGGCATGCGGCTCATCGCGGCGCTCACGATGGGGAGGGCGAGCATCGTGAAGAGGGGCGTGATCGCGAGCGGAATGTAGAAGCGGACGAACCGACGGAGCGTGAGCGGATCCGCCGCCGGAACGGCCTCCGCGAGAGGACCGCGCACAACGCCGCGAGAGACGATGCCGGCGTAGATCGCTTCGGTCGTCACCCCCGCGACCACCGCCAGTGTTCCCACGGCGATCCCTGGGAGGCTTCTGGCCCAGTAACCGGCCGCGAGCACCACGACGTTCGTGAGGAGCCGGATTCCGGTCCCGATCCCGACGGCTCGCGAACGTCCGAAGCGGATGAGAAGCCCCTGCTGGAAGCGCCGGTAGGCGATCATCGGCGTCCAGGGGGTCAAGATGAGCATGCCGATGCGCGCGGGGCGGCGAATCTCCTCGGGGACACCGAGAAGCCGATCGACGACGATCGAGTAGAGAGGCGTGGCGGAAACAAGAAGGTGCACGGCGCCGAGCGTGAGGGCGGCGCGGATCATGAACCGGCGAAGACGAAGGTAGGACTCCATGTCTCTGGAGAGAGCCGTCGATGCAGCGAGAAGCATGATGATCGGAGCTTCGATGACGAGCGAAATAGGGAAGACGACGCCGCCGTAAGCGGCGAGATGGACGTTCGGCTCCGGGAGGCGCGCCATGACGGCGCTCACCGCGGGAAGCTCGAGCCCCATCATGAGCCAGCTCGCAGCAAGCGGCCACCAAATCGCCGCGAGATCTCTCTGCGTGACCGGTCGTTCCTCGGCCGCGGGCTTTGAGTTCGTTTCGGTCATGCGCGCCGATTCTCCGATCCATGCGGACAAACTGCGGGTAATCTTATCGCATGGACGACCGGTCGGCGTGGGATTCCTTGCAACGGGAGATCGTGAGCTGCGAGAAGTGTCCGCGTCTTCGCGCGCACTGCGTGGAGATCGGCCGCGTCCGCCGCAGCGCGTACCGTGATTTCGATTACTGGAGCAAGCCGGTCCCGGATTTCGGGGACCCGCGGGCGAGGCTGCTCCTCGTCGGGCTCGCTCCCGGAGCGCACGGAGCCAACCGCACCGGGCGCATGTTCACGGGCGATCGCTCCGGAGATTTCCTCTTTCGAGCGCTACACGAAGCCCGCCTCGCGGACGGGCCCGTCTCGATTCGCCGGGGCGACGGACTCGCGCTCCTCGATTGCGCGATCACCGCGGCCGTCCACTGCGCTCCCCCCGACAACCATCCCACCGGGGAAGAGCGGAAGCGCTGCTTTCCGTACCTTGTGCGGACGATCGAGTCGATGCCCCGTCTGCGGGCGCTTGTCGCCCTCGGCGCGATCGCATTCGAATCATGCATCAGACTCTATCGCACGAAGGACCGGCTCGAGGGCATCCCTTCCCCTCGCTTTGCGCACGGGGCCTTCTTCCGGTTTCCCGGAGCTCCCGCGCTCTTCGCCTCCTACCATCCGAGCCAGCAGAACACGTTCACGGGACGTCTGACGATGCAGATGCTGGTCGAGGTCCTCGCGGCTGCCGCTGCGCACGCGCGAGGCGCCGCCGAGGAGATCCGCTGATGCCGAGCCGAGCCGGCTCCCCGATCCTCCTCGTCGGGTCGCTTCTTTCGACGGCGGTTCTTCTCATCTGCTTTGCGCCCCGCGCAAGCGCGGAACCGGTGGTTTGGACCGTGCGCCTCTCCGCCGGCGGCGCCCTCAACCTTCCGACCCACCTCGCCGTCGAACAAGAAGGCGAGCCGGAGATCCGCCTGACCGCGCGCTATGACACGCGCGCCTTCGAACCGCCGATCTACTACTCGCTCCGTTTGGCTCGCGAGGACGCGCGCGGCGCGTGGGAGATCGAGCTCGTCCACCAGAAGCTTCGCCTTCGTCGTCCCCCGCCCGAGATCGAGCGCTTCGAGATCAGTCACGGCTACAACTTCCTCCTCCTCGGGAGATCGTGGTCCGGGCATCCGGCGGTCCTTCATCTCGGCGCCGGACCGGTGATTGCTCATCCCGAAACGACCGTTCGCGGTCGAACCATCCCGCCGGGCGAGGGGATCCTCGGGGAGGGCTATTACCTTTCGGGTTTCGGCCTGCAGGTCGCGGCGGAGAGAAAGTCCCGACTTGTCGCCGGATTCCGGCTCGCCGCGGAGGCGAAGCTCTCGATCGCGTGGGCGCGCGTGCCGATCGCTGACGGACGCGCGAGCGTCCCGAACGCCGCCTTCCACGCGCTCGCGGGGATCGAGCGCGCATTCTAGTCCGAAACGCGCACTCCGCTCCCCGAGGCGGTTCTCATCTCCGAAGCGCCAGCGCGAGAAAAAAGCAAGCGGCCTGCGTGAGAATGATCATCGCGCCGCTCGGCACGTCG
This sequence comes from Candidatus Eisenbacteria bacterium, assembly GCA_016867715.1. Lineage (NCBI taxonomy): Bacteria > Candidatus Eiseniibacteriota > Candidatus Eiseniibacteriota bacterium. The sequence goes on from VGIW01000009.1 coordinate 29,146, forward strand.
AGACGATACGAGACGGCGAGACCGACCGCGGTCGAGAGGACGCCGAAGGCGATGGAGAGAAGCGTCATGCCGAAGAAGGTGCGGGCGATGAGACGCGCCGACGCCGCAGGAATCACGAGGAACGCGGCGACGAGCATGATCCCCACGACCTTGACGGCGACGACCACCGCCACCGCGATGAGGAAGGAGAGAACGTAGTCATCCCTGCGGACGTTCACGCCGTCCGCCTCGGCGAGATCCCGGTCGAACGTCGCGTACGCCCAGCGGCCCCAGAATGGAATCGCCGCGAGCGCGAGAAGCGCGACCCCCGCGCTCATCCAGAGATCGACCGCGTTCACGGCGAGGATCGAACCGAAGAGAAGCGCGAAGGCGTCTTCGGTGTAGCGCTGGTGGAGGGCGAGGAAGAGAACCCCGAGCGCGACGGAAACCGCGAAGAAGATGCCGGTCGCCGTGTCCCCGGCGAGATACGTCCGATCCCTGACCAGCGTGATGGCGAGCGCGACGAGAACGGTGAAGGGGAGCGCGACCCAGAGCGGCTGCACACCGAGGAGAATCCCGAGCGCCACCCCTCCGAACGCGGCGTGCGCGAGGCCGCTTCCGAGAAAGCTGAGACCCCTTTGCACGACGAAGACCCCGAAATAGCTCGAGAGGAATCCGACGAGCACTCCCGCGAGCAGCGCCCTCTGCATGAACGGAAAGCTCCACATCTCAAACATCCGCCGGCCCTCCCGAGCCGCGCAGCTTGTCGTGCAGGTGGCCGAGGTGGCCATACGCTCTGCTGAGCGTCTTCTCCGTCAGCGCTTCCGTGGGGGGACCGAACCCGATTAGTCTTCGGTTCAGAACGAGGACGTGGCTCGAATGGTACGAGGCGACTTGCCAATCGTGCGTGACGATGAGGAGCGTCGCCTGCGTCGCGGCCCGGTACTTCTCGAGGCAGGCATAGAAGTCCTGTTCGCCGACCGCGTCGATCCCCGTGACCGGCTCGTCGAGGAGGATGAGCCTCGGCTCTCCGACGAGACACCGCGCGAGGTAGACCCGCTGCATCTCCCCCCCCGAGAGAGAAGCGATCCGCTTCCGGGCCAAATGCTCGGCGGCCACGAGCCGGAGCGCGGCGAGCGATTTCTCCCGTTCCTCTCGGCCCGCCGGCCCGGGCCAGCGTCCCTTGAGTCCGGAAAGAACGAGCTCGATCGCGATCGACGGAAAGCGGCGGTCGAGAGTCTTGATCTGGGGGACGTAGGCGATCCGCCGCGCGGAGTTCTTGCCGGGAGGCGCCCCAAAGACACGGACGGCTCCTCGATGAAGCGAGGCGAGCCCGAGGAAGACCCGAAGGAGCGTTGTCTTCCCCGCCCCGTTCGGCCCGACGATGCAGAGCAACGCCCCTTCCGGGACGGAGAAGGTGAGATCTTCAAGGATGAAGTGTTCTCCGGAACGGACGGCGGCTCCCTCCACCTCGACGGCCGGAGGTTTCATCGTCCCTCTCCCGCGATCCCGTCCGCGATCGCGAAGAGCAGTTCCTCATAGGTTTCCTTCCCGGGGACTCCGCCGAGCGGGTCGATCACGCGAACGGAGAGACCGGTCGACTCCGCGACAAGGTCCGCGGCCCTTCGGGAAAGCTGTGGAAGCGCTACGATCATCGAGGCGTTCCTCCGGGGCGCCTCGCGGATCGCGCGCGCGAGGTCCTTCGCCGTCGGCTCTTTTCCTTCGACGATCTCGATCACGCCCGCGAGGGGAATCCCATAACGGTGGAGGAAGTAGCAGAGAAACGGGTGCGAGAGGACAACCCTGCGGCCGCGGACCGGGGCGATCCTCCTCTCGATCTCGACGTGGAGCGAGTCGAGACGCGCTTCGAGCGCTCTCGCGTTCGCGAGGTAGACCTCTTCGCCTTCCGGGTCCGCCTCGATCATCTTCTCGGCCAGCCTCGGAACGACGGCGCGGACGGCGATCGGATCGGTCCAGAAGTGCGGATCCGTTCCGAAGCTATGGTCGTGCGTTCCAGGCGTCGGCTCGTGGGAATGATCCTCTCTCTCTCCGGCGTCTTCCTCTCCCTCCGCCGGGAAGTCAAGAAGGAGTGAATCGGGAACGAGCGAGAGGATATGGACCTTTCTCTTCGCGGGGATCGAGGCTGCCCATCCGTCCAGGAGCCGGTCCACATAGAAGAACACGAGAGCCTTCTCGACGCCGCGGATGTCGGACGGCCTCGGCTCGTGCGTGTGGGGAGACGCGCCGGCCGGCAAGAGCCACGACGCGCTCGCCCGCTCTCCCGCGATGCTCGAGAGGATGTCGGCGATCGGCGGGATGGTCGCAACGAAGCCGGAACCCGGCGGGATGTCCGCTTGACGGGTCTCCGCGAGGGAAGCTCCGGAAAGAGCAAGAAGAACGAAAGCGATTCCGAGAAGCGATTTCATTAGTGTCTCCCGCAAGATCTCGGGCCGAGCTCGCGGACCGCGTGGCGGGGTTTCGCGATTCGTTGTCCCGTCCGTGCTTTGCGCGATCCGAGGACCCCGGGCCGTTTCCCGCCGATCAGCTGATTCGAAGAACGGCGGCGCCCTCCAGGCGTCCTTCGCGGAGATCGCGGAGAGCGTCGTTCGCATCCTCAAGCGTATACGCTCGCACGCGCGCCCGCACGGGGATTTGCGCGGCGAGAGGAAGAAACTCGAAAGCGTCGCTTCTCGTGAGGTTGGCGACCGACACGATCTCCCGCTCCTCCCAGAGAATCTCGTAAGGAAAGGACGGGATGTCGCTCATGTGGATTCCGGCGCAGACCACGCGTCCGCCGCGGGCGACCGCGCGGAGCGCGGCGGGGACGAGCGCGCCGACCGGAGCGAAGAGGATCGCCGCATCGAGAGGGACCGGAGGCTTCTCGTCCGCGCCGCCCGCCCAGACCGCCCCGAGAGAGAGCGCGAACGCTTGCGCCTTCTCGTCGCCCGGCCTCGTGAACGCGTACACTTCGCGCCCTTGGTGCCGCGCGACCTGCGCGACGATGTGGGCCGCCGCGCCGAACCCGTAGAGCCCGAGCGCGCGAGCATCCCCCGCCTTCACCAGAGACCGATACCCGATGAGCCCCGCGCAAAGGAGCGGAGCTGCCTCCACGGAATCGTATCCTTCGGGAATGGGGAAGCAGTACCGATTGTCGGCAAGAGCGAGCTCCGCGAAACCGCCGTCGATCTGGTAGCCGGTGAAGCGCGCCTCGCCGCAGAGGTTCTCCCGCCCGCTCCGGCAATACGGGCAGACGCCGCAGGTACGCCCCAGCCAGGGAACTCCGACCCGATTCCCTTCCCGAAGGCCGTCGACTCGCGCCCCGCGCGCCGCGACGACGCCGACGATCTGGTGACCGGGAACGAGGGGAAGCTTCGGATCGGCGAGATCGCCGTCGACGATGTGGAGATCGGTCCGGCACACTCCGCAGGCGAGAACGCGGACGAGAACTTCCTCGGAGCCCGGGGACGGTTCGGGAAGATCGACGAGCCGGAGCGGCGCCCCGATCTTCTCGAGGACCATACCCTTCATCGATCAACCTTTCTCCCCTCGAGCGGGAAGGTTCCGCCTACTCGGGCTTCAGCTCCGACCCGAGAAGGCTGTGCGGAACGAGGAAGATTGCGAACATGACCAGCGCCGCCGCGAGGACAAATCGCCGCGCGTGTCTACCCTTCCGCAGAGACCGAAGCGCAAGAATCCACGCGATGAACGCGATCAGAGTCTTGTTGTCGGTGAGATCGTATCCGACCGGAAAACCGGTCCAGAAGCTTCCGAACGCGTACTTCTGGACGATCGGCCCGAAGAGAAGACCGCCGAGGAAGAGCAGAACGGCCGTCCACCACGAGAGTGCCGCGAGGCGAGTCTCCTTTCGAAGCGCCGCGATCCCGGCCGCGTTGGAGAAGAGCATCGCCGCGAACATGAAGAGAACGTGCGGCGCCAGCGCCCAAGCGGGAACGGCCCCCTTGAAACGCGTCACGGCGGTCCCCCTCTCCGGAACGCGGACCGTGCGGCTTCCATCGGTCAGCTCCACTCGGTACTCGATCTTCCCCGCCGGCGGTTGATGCGGGAGCGCGCCTTCGAGGCGCTCGCCGTTTCGCGCGAGCTCGATCGACCGGAACTCCTCGCGCGTCGGATAGCGCCTCCAAAGAATCCGGCCGGTCACCTCGGGTCCGGCGTTCTCGATCACGACCGGCTGGTCTCCTTCGCCCCCGTGCGAGCGGTGGAGGACGACTCGAAGCAGGCCGCGCCCCACGGCGGCATCCTCCGCCAGCGGAACCGTCGGGCCGGTCTTGCGCTGGAAATACGCCGCCCCGAACGTGATGAGAAGCGCGAGCAACCAGTGAAGCATGCGGAGACACCTCCTGCCGCGTCCGGGCGATGACGGGGGGTGGCACGAGCCTCACGAAAGATAGACGAAGAGCCGCGCGAGGACAAGCCGATCCGCGCTACTTGGCGGCGGCCGTGTCCGGCGGCGCTTCCCTCTTCTTCTCGCGGCCGAGGAGATCCTTGAGAGGACTCTTCTCCCCGGTGAGGAGGTTGTCGATCGCTCCCTTGACCTTGTCGTCCGAGTTGAGCTTCTGGAGAAGATCGCCCAGATTCCGGACCCCCGCGTGCGAGGCGGTCTTCGCGGCATCGTAGGTGAGAACGGGTTCTTTCGCCGTCCCGGTCAACCGAAAGTCGAGGAGGATCCGTCCCGATTCGTCCGCGAAGAGACCGGCAAGAGTCGTCTTCTCCCGATACCGCCTCGAGACCGCTTCCGAAAGAAGAACCGAGATCCCGTAGTCGAGGGTTCCGTCGAAGCCGACCGCGCCCGAGATGTTCCAGTCGGCGTCGGGCGAGGCGATGACGAGATCGTCGAGGCGGAGCTTCCCGTCCGCGACCGAGAAAGCGGACCACATCTCGCGGAACCGGACGTCCTTCATCTCGCCCAAACCGAGAAAGCTCGACAGACGGCCGAGAGCCGGGAGGTTCCGGATCGACCCGTCCTTCGCGCGCACGTTTCCGGAAGCCGACAGATGACGGAGGAGTTCCTCTTCGGTGAGGCCGCTCCCCTCCCATTCCGACTCCATCTCGAAGCGGCCGAAGAGAACGTCGCGCGCCGGCGTGAGGCTCGAAAGGAAGTCATTCGCCTCGAGATCCTCGGCTCGCGCGCGGAAGCGATAGATCGCCTCGCCCGGGCCGCCGATCTCGACGCGCGCGTTTCCGGAGACCGAGCCGCGATAGACCTTCGCCGCGAGATCGGTGAGGTCGATCTCTCCCGGAGGGACGACGGAGATCTTTCCTTTGAGCGAGGAGAGGGGAATCCGGTAGGCGATCGCGCTGTCCGCGGCAAGCGTTCCGGAGAGAACGCCGTCCTCGACTCGAAGATCGGACGCGGCCTTCCGCACGCGCACCCCGCCGAAGACACCGTGCGCGAGATCGAGTCGAATCGTGCCGCTTCCTTTCTCGATATCGAGCCGCGCGTCCGCGCCGGCGAGAACGTTCACGCCGGTGAGAAGGGTGTCGATTCGAATCCGTCCTGCCGCGTCGATGGGCGGAAGGGGCGGGAGAACGAGCGGGACCTCCCCCGGCTTCGGAGCGGGCGCGCCCTCCTCGGGCGCAGGGAGAAACGCGTTGAGATCGATCTTCTGCGTGCGAAGATCGAACTCCGCCGAGAGCGCTCCGAGAGGGTTTCGGATGGATCCGGAAAGGATTGTGGGCGAACCATTGAAATCAAAATGAAATGCGCTCGTCTCCGCGGTCTCCCCCCGGAGCGCGATCCTTCCGTGTCCGTTCTCGACCTGAATCGGCGGCTCCTCGGACGCGGCGGAAAGGTTCTCCGCATCGATCGCGCCGTTTAGCGAGAGGCCCTCCGGAGTCTTCGCCGGTCCGTTCGCTCGGATGTCGAGCTTCAACCTTCCGCCGGCGCGGAGCTTCTCGGGTAGGAGACCCGCCGCGGCGAGCGCATCGAGATCAACCTCCCCGTTCACGGAGAGATCGAGAATCGGGTCCTCATAGTGGGCGACGGTCCCGCTCACCGCGAAGGGCTTTCCCGCGACCTCGGCGGTGAGGTTCTCGATGACGGCTTTCTCCTCCGTCGCCTCGATCCGACCCGCGAGGCGTTCGATCCTTCCCGGATAGAGCTTGTTCCGAACTTCCAGGCCCCCGAGAGAGAGAGCGATCCGATACGAGACCGGCTCCCCGGCGGCGAACCGCACCTCCCCCTCCACCGCAAGCGGACCCGATCCCTCGAAACCGCCGGCGCGTTCCGCGGGGAGAAGCGAGAGGATCTCCTCGAGGCGGATCTCCGGAGTCGCGAGAGTGAACGCGCCTCGCGGGGCCTCGGGGATTCCCGACACCTCGCCTTCGAGAGAGAGGGAGAGCTTCCTCGCCGAGACGGCAAGATCGCGAACACGAGCGGTCCCCGCGGCCGGGCTGTATTCGACCTCGTATTCGGCGCTCACCGGACCGAACCCGCCCGCGTATCCGATCGCGCCGAGCCCGGGCGCGTAGAACCGGCCTGCATGAACCGTCCCTTCCGCGACGAGCGGTCCCCCGCGCGCCCCGAGACGAAGCGCGGTCCGCGCGGAGACGCTGTCGAGAAGGAAGTCCGCTCCGGCCGCGCGGTCGATCACCCGAACCATTCCCTCCTCGATCTCGGCGGACGAAAGAAGGAGGGTGAACGAGGCGGCGAGGTCTGTTTCCGGCCGGGCGGGAGGAGGCGCGGCGGGCGCTCCCTCCTTCGCCGGCGGTTTCTCTTCGACCACGAGAGCCACATCGATTCCTCTCGCCGCGACCCGGGCGATCTCGATCCTCCGGGAAAGAAGGGGAAGAAGGCGCATGGAAACCTTCGCCTCTCGAAGGTCAATGAGCGGAGGATCTTCAGCCGCCCGATTCGCGACGCGAAGCCCGCGGACCTCGATCCCGAGCGGGAAGAGCGAGATCCGGGCGTCGTCGAGGGAGACCTCGGAGCCGAGCGCCTCGCTCGCTTTCTCGACCGCCAGACGGCGCACTTTTTCCGGGGGAAAGAAGACGCGGACGGAGAGAACGGCGCCGACCGCGAGAACGAGAACCACGACCGCGACAATGCCGACCGCCTTGCGCATGATCACGCCTCCGCGAGAAGGTTTCCGCTTCGAGCAGGAGAAAACCCGCCGCGGGTTCCCGGCGTCTTCCGGAAACCCGCTTCCCCGCACAATGGAAACACCGCCCGGCGCGAAAGGCACCCGTTTTTTCGCTCCGGGTTTCTTTGCTGGGAAGCGCCGGATGGGGGATAATCCGGTGAAAAGGACCGAGCGGCTCGTGAACGAGGAGGTGGAAGATGCCGACGTTCGTCCTCATGACCCGTCTCGCCCCCGACGCGCTCAAGGACGCGGAGGGACGGAGAAGCAGGGGAAAGGCCTGGATGCAGAAGGTGAAGAGCGCGTGCCCGAACGTGAAGTGGATCGCGCACTACGCGCTCCTCGGCCCGTACGATTTCATGGACATCTACGAGGCGCCGGACGTGGAGACGGCCCATCGAGTCTCGCTGATCTCGCGCGCGGAGGGAGCGCTCACCGCCGAGAGCTGGGAGGCGATGCCGTACGAGAGCTTCCTCAAGCTGATGGAGGGCCTTAGCGTCTAGCCTGGACTATGCACGCGTTTCCTGCTGCGGCCGCGGATCGCGATTCCGTCAGCGCTTGGGCTTGTAGCGGTCCTTTTCGGCGAAGAAGTCGATCGCCCGAAAGAGCGCGGGGAACCTCGCCGAGTGGACGGCGCCTGCCGCGACGTGATAGGCGTCCCCGGCTCGATAGCGCTTCGTCTCTCCGCCGACGGTGAGCTCCATCTCCCCATCGAGGACGACGCCCCACTGCTCGCCGTGGCTGTGCGGGGAGACCTCGCCGATCGGCTCGATCTCGAGAAAGACGATCTGATGGTCATTCCCCTGCGAGATCCAGCCGCGGACGCCGGGGAACGGGATGTCCGCCTCGGGAAGGCTCTTGATCATCGGCGGGAACGCGCGCCCGTCCATCTTCTCTCCTCTCGTGAGGGTGCCGATCGAGTCTACCATAAGGAGAGCGGCCGGATCTCTGGCAAACCAACGGCTCCCTTAGGGGGGGCTTCGCGGAGGCAACGAAGATGAAATCGACTACCGAACGATTGACGTTCAATGTTCCCGAGCGGATGGCCTTCTTGAACATCACGCCTCAGGTCGAGGCGATCGTCGCGAAGAGCGGCGTGCAGGAAGGGCTTTGCCTCGTGAACGCGATGCACATCACCGCATCCGTCTTCATCAACGACGACGAGCCGGGACTGCACGAGGATTACCGGAGGTGGCTCGAAGAGCTGGCTCCGTTCGATCCTTCGCCGGAGCGCTACAAGCACAACCGGACGGGCGAGGAGAACGGCGACGCGCATCACAAGCGCCAGATCATGGGACGCGAGGTCGTCGTCGCGGTCACGAAGGGGCGCCTCGACTTCGGGCCCTGGGAGCAGATCTTCTACGGCGAGTTCGACGGCCGCCGCCCGAAGCGCGTGCTGGTGAAGGTGATCGGGGAGTAGGCGGAGGAGAAGCGGCTCTTCTTGCGGTTCTTGCTTCGGCCCGAAGGAACGATGCGCGCGTTTCTGCGGTTCGCCCCTCCCTTGACCCCCCTCCCTCCTTCCGGTACCCTCGTGGCTCGCGGGGGAGAACGCCGAAACTTATTGTTGCGGCGCGCGTTGGCGAGCGCGGGCGAGCGATCTCTGGGGGTGCAGCATGAGCCTTGTCGTCCGAGGAAGCGGTATGACCGTGGAGGACGTGGTCCGCGTTGCGCGCGGGCGCGAACCGATCGCCATCGATCCGGAGGCGGTCCGCCGCATCGAGAAGTGCCGCGCGATGCTTGATGCCAAAATTAAAGCGCGCGAGATCATGTACGGGGTCAACACGGGAATCGGCGAGTTCTCCGAGGTCGTCCTCTCCGATGAACAAACCGAGCTTTTCCAGCGCTACCTCATCTACAGCCACACGGCCGGATGGGGAGAGCCGTTCCCCGAGGAGATCGTGCGCGCGGCGATGCTCACGCGGATCAACGTGCATTGCCACGGCAACTCCGGGCAACGTCCGATCGTCACCCGAACGCTCGCCGAGATGCTGAACAAAGGGGTCACTCCGGTCGTCTTCCAGAAGGGGTCCGTCGGCGCGTGCGGCGACCTTTCCCCGATGGGGCAGATGGCCCTCGTGCTCCTCGGCGAGGGCGAAGCCTATTACAAGGGGAAGCGGATGCCGGGCAGACAGGCGATGGACGCCGCCGGGATCCCGACGATCGTCTATGAGGCGCGCGACGGCCTCGCCGTCATCAACGGTTCAAACGTCACGCTCGGCATGGGCTGCCTTCTCATCGACGAGATCGACAAGCTCCTACGCACGGCGGAAATTACCGCGGCGGTCACGCTCGAGGCGTTGAACGCGAACATGAAGCCGTACGACGAGCGGCTCCACGTTCTCCGCGGCTTTCCCGGGGCGGCGGCGAGCGCGCGGAACATCATGAAGGTCGTCCGCGGGAGCGCGTTCCTCGCGAGCAAAACGAAGAAGGTTCAGGACGCGTACTCGATGCGATCAACCCCCCAGGTCCTCGGCGCCGTGCGGGACGCGCTCAAGTACGCGCGCGAGCAGTTTCTCATCGAGCTGAACGGCGTCGGCGACAACCCGATCTTCATTCCCGAGGACAACCTCGTCCTCACCGGCGCGAACTTCCAGGGGACGCCGATCTCGATGCCGCTCGACCTTCTCGCGATCGGCGTGACGACCGCCTCGGTACTGTCCGAGCGCCGCATGAACCGGCTTGTGAACCCGGCGCTCAGCGTCGGTCTTCCCCCCTTCCTCACGAAGAATCCCGGCATGATGTCCGGGCTCATGCTCTCGCAGTACACGGCGGGCGCGCTGATCTGCGAGCAGAGGATCCTCTCGCACCCGGCGGCGACCGGATCGATCCCCGCCGCGGCCGACCAGGAGGACTTCGTCAGCATGGGGATGACCTCGGCGCACAAGCTCCGCACGATTCTCGACAACGCGTACGGCGTCCTCGCGATCGAGCTGATCGCGGGCGCGCAGGCGCTCGACTTCCGCGGCCAAGAATCGGGGCCCGGGGTGCGCGCCGCGCATGAGACGATCCGCAAGCATGTTCCGCGCCTCGAAGAGGACCGACCGCTCCACGAGGACAACAACCGGATGACCGAGGCGGTTCGTGCTTGGGAGATCTTGGACGCCGTCGAGAAGGTGGCCGGTCGATTGGAGTCGTGATCCGGGCGGCGGCGCCGGACGGACAGCCCTGAAAAGAGCCGGATCGGACCGGCCGAAGATCGCGGGAAATCCTTGCTTTTCCTCGCGGCGGTTCCGTGATATGATTGCCGGTGAAGAGAGGTGCGGCGCCTTTTCGGCCGGGTGCCCTACGTTAGAAGTTCCATGGGTCCTTCCTGTAGCGCTTCCCCCGATTTCCGTCAGGTGTCTGATCGTCCTCTCGTGTCCTGTCGTCTCGGCATCGGCGCCGCGGCGGCGAGCTACTCCCAAGACGTTCCATCGCGCGCGAGGACGTCGACTCAACAGGAGAGAACATGACGAAGATCTATGTCGGCAACCTTCCCTTCACGGCCACGGAAGACGAAGTGCGCTCGCTCTTCGAGAAGCATGGTGCCGTCCACTCGGTCAACCTTGTCACGGACCGCTACACGGGGCAGCCGCGAGGCTTCTGCTTCGTGGAGATGGACGACAACACGGCCCAGGCCGCGATCAGCGCGATCAACGGCTACGACATGGGCGGGAGGTCCCTGAAGGTCGACGAGGCGAAGCCGCGCCAGGGCGGCGGGGGCGGCGGCGGCAGAGGCGGCGGCCGAGGGGACAGAGGGAACCGCTGGTAGGTTCGAACTTCCGAGCGAAGAGAGCGGGGGCGCGGGATGCGTTCCCGCTCTTTCTTTCGTTGCGATCCCGATGCGCGAGTAGAAGGCGGGCGGCCGAGCCGCCGGAGCGTGTGATAGGATGAGCGTCGGGCTCGGACATCGACCGCGTCTCGATCGGACAGGGAAGAGGTCGCGAATGAAGCAATGCGGACGCTTTCTTCTTGCCGGTCTTGCCGCCGCGCTGGTTCTCTCGTGCGGAGGGAAGCCAGAGGTCGTCGAGACCCGCTATCCCGACGGCCGCCTGCGCGTGCGCCGCGCCGTTCGCCTCGACGAGGACGGAAGGCAGGTCAATCACGGGCCGTACATCGCCTGGCATCCGAACGGTCAACAAGAAACCAAGTGCGAGTACCGCGCGGGGAAACGCTACGGCCGCTTCACGTATTGGCATGCGAACGGCGTCAAGGCGCGCGAGGGCGCGTACCGCGACGGCAAAGAAGAGGGGCTTTGGGTGCGCCGGCATGAGAACGGCGCCAAGAAGTCCGAGACCTTCTTTCGGAACGGACGAGAAGAGGGAACATACACCGCGTGGCACCCCGACGGAACCAAGGCCGAAGAGGGCGAGTTTCGAGAGGGGATGCGGGAGGGTCTCTGGACGACCTACGACGCGAGCGGATCGAAAACATCCGAGCGGTTCTTCCGCGGAGGCGTTTCCGAGTAGACGCGCGCGCTGCAGAAAAGGGGACGGCGGCGGATCGCGCGACACATCAATCGGTTGCGAGCGGCGGTTCGGAAAGCAACCGAGACGATGCAACACTTCTGCCCCTCCGCGCGTCTCTTGCGGTGGAACCGGTCGTGCGCCCCGGAGCGGCATCCGAGATGAACCCCAGGACGTGGACCTCCCGATGAGCGAAGAACATCGCGACTGGATTTGGCGCGTCATCATCATCGGTGTGTTTGCGCTCGTGCTTGCGTACTCCGGCGTCTTCCTTGCGCGCGAGTACACAAAGGTCGCCCGCTTCGTCCGAATGGGGGACATCTGGAGCTTCGTCGCCCTCGCGGCGCCGGGCCCGGCGGTCTTCACCGAGGTTTCCAACCAGGACTTCGTCGGCGCGCCGTATCCATCGCCCGGCGATACGCTCCTCGAGTTGAACGGCCTGCCGGCGACGGCGCGGAACTACTTCAGCACCTTCAACACGGAGACGCCCCCGGGAAAGGTGATCCCGATCCGCTTCCGCAGTCGGGGAGTGGATCATGAAAACCAGGTCATCACGCGGTCGATTCCCGGCCTTCTCCGTTTTCAGGTGGTGAGCCTCTTCATCCTCAGGACTCTCCTCACGCTCGCTCTCGTGTTCGTCGGTTTCTGGGCGTTCGCGCGGAGGCCGATCTCGCCCCCCGTGCGGACACTCGCTCTTTTCAGCTTCGCGACGGCGGTCGGCATGCTCCAGCAGCGCGTCGTGATCGCTGAGGAGTATGCCTCCTTCGAGATCCCGTACGCGAACCTCCTTAGGCTCGCCTTCGCCGCGCTCGCGTTCTTCGCGCCTGTTTTCTATCTCAAGCTTCTCCTCGTCTTTCCGAGGACGAACTCGTTCTACGCCGCCCACAGGAAAGCGGTGAACGCCCTCCTTTTCCTTCCGGGATGCGCGCTCTTCGCGCTCGCCCTCGCCGATCGGATCGGGCTCGCGGGTCTCGTGGCGGTGCACGGAACTCTCTTTCTCCTCCTCGGCTCCTTTCTCCTTGTCCGGAGCTTCGCACGGGCGGAGAGCTTCGTCGCGTGACGTCAAACGCGCCTCGTTCTCTTCGGATCGATCCCCGGACTCGTTCTCTACGGTCTTCTTCCGTGGGTCGTCTTCCTGGCACCGAACTGGCTCGCGAGCCGGTCGGCGATCGCGCAACTCTGGTTCTTCAACGCGACGTTTCTTCTCCTCCTCCTCATTCCCCTCTCCTTCGCATACGCGTTCGGCAGATACCGTCTTCTCGAGGTCGAGGCGAAGGTCCGGCGCGGCACGCGCCTCGTCGCGATCAACGCGATCTTTCTCGCCGCGGTTTTCGCGATCCTCTATCTCTTCGGCGAGCTGATCCTGAAGCAGTTCTCGGTCGAAAGCCGGACTCCGACCCTAGTGGTCGGGTTGATCCTCGCGATGGGCTTCATCCCCGCGCAGCGAAAGGTCCGGCACATTCTCGAGGATCGCTTCTATCCCGAGCGCGCTCGGCTTCGGGCGCTCCTTCGCGATTTCCTGCAGACCGCGGAGAGGCGAACGGCCGACGCGGCGGCTTTCTGGAACGAGCTCTCTCGCAGGCTCGCCGCCGGGCTCTCCGCGGATGACGTGCGCCCCATCCTCCGCCGAGAGAGCCGCGAGTCGACCCCGAACGGAAACGGAACGAGCGCGTTCGAGATGCTCGACGATCTGGTGGGACGACTCGGGACCGGGGACAGTCCGCTTCTCGTGGACGAGCTTGTCGCGAGCGGCCGGGTCTCCATGAGCGAGGGAGAGAGGCGATGTCTCTCGGAGGAACGAGCGGCCGTCCTTCTTCCCCTCTTCGCTCGTTCGGAACGAATCGGTTTCCTCCTCCTCGGCCGAAAGACGAACGGAGAGGACTACTCGCCGGAGGAGCTCGACCTCCTCCGATCCCTCGCGGCGCAGATCGCTCTCGCCGCGGAAAACTTCGAGCTGTTCGAGGAGAAGCTGGAGAAGCAGAAGCTCGAGGAACAGATCGGAGTCGCCCGCCGCATCCAAGAAGGGCTCCTTCCGCGCGTCTTCCCGGAGACGCCCGGGCTCCGGCTCGCGGCGCGGATCCGGTTCTGTTTGGATGTGGCGGGGGACTATTACGACGTCCTCTCCCTTCACGACGGGCGCACCTTGCTCGCGATCGGCGACGTGGCCGGGAAGGGGATCGGCGCCGCGCTCCTCATGTCGAACCTTCAAGCATCTCTTCGAACCATCAAGGATCTCGAGATCTCGCTCGCGGACGCCGTCCGCCGAATCAACGGGCTCATCCGCGAGAACACGCCGCCCGATCTCTTCATCACCTTCTTCGTCGCGATCATCGATCCGAGGAGCGGCGCCGTCTCCTACGTCAACGCGGGGCACAATTTACCGGTGCTCGTTCGGTCGGACGGACGCGTGGAGAGGCTTGGGCTCGGCGGGATTCCTCTCGGCATCCTGCCGGATGCGCCCTATGAGGAGGGGAGAACCGCGCTGAAGCGTGGGGAAACGCTCCTTCTCTTCACCGACGGGGTGAGCGAGGCGATGCGGCCGACGGACGAGGAGTTCGGCGAGGAGAGGATCGCGAGCCTCGCAGCCGCACACGCGAGCCGCGGGCCGGACGAGATCGTCGAGCGGATCGAGCGCGAGGTGGAAACCTCTACCGGGCTCGCCTCGTTCGGCGACGACTTCACGCTCCTCGCCGCGGTTCCGGTCTGAGCATTGGTGACTGGTTACGAAACTCGCCAGGATCTGATCTGCCGGCGCGGGTTTCTTCTCTCGGTCTGGACGAACGCTGCGCGATCCACAGGGATGTGCGACAAAGGACTTCCGAACGGCGTCCCCGGAAGATCGCCGGGAATATCCCGAACTTCCCCGAACGAACAAGACCGCCGCGCGCCGACGGCGGTCTCCGAGCGGGAACGATCAAGAGGGAAACGGCTTTTGTTCTAGCCCAAGTTGGGCACGCATCTTCGTCGCGAGGCCGCGATCCGCAGCCGGAGCAGGAGACGCGCGCACAATCTCGGCTAACTGATCTTCCCCTTCTTGTAGAGGTAATGGTCGCCCCTGTTCTCGACCGCGATCATCCGCGTCTTGGGGAACCGATCTTCGCACTGCGAGATGAAGTCCCGGTAGCGCCCCGAGTTCGTTCCCCCGTGCATCGGGAAGAAGACGGCGGGCTCGAGCGTCTCGAGAGCGTACTCGACGCCGAGCCGCACCGCTTCCTGATCGCCGAACCCGCATCCCGCGATCGGCAAGAAGGCGATGTCCGGACGAACGCCGAGACCGGCGAGCCAATCGATCTCGGCCTTGTAGGGCCCCGAGAAGTCGCGCCTCCGGTTGGCGTGGTCGCCCGGGTGGAGGATCGTCACGCCGTCCACCTCGACGAGAAAACCGGCGCCACTGTCGTTCGACTCGATCGCGGAGACCTTCATTCCGTCGATCTTCCTCGTGTCGCGCGGCCCGACGAACTCGTAGCCGGACGCCGAATCCGGGCGGAAGCCGAAGACATACGTGATCTTCTTCACCTGGTCGCGCCAATCGAACACGGCGGGACTGTAATGATCGCCGTGCGCGTGGCTCGCGAAGACATCGACGCGCGCTCCGGCGATCTCCTCATGATTGATGTGACCGTTCGCGAGGCTCGGCTCGTCGCAAGGCGGTACGAATGGGGCGTAGTCGAAGACGAGAAGATGGTTCTTCGTGCGGACCGCCCATCCGGAATGGCCGAGATACCATACCGACGCCTCCCGCTCTTGCAGCACGGGAGCGTCGGCGAGACGTCCGTTTCCGTCAAGAGCCCCGCCCGGATCCGCGCCGGAGGCGACGAGTCGATCCGCCACTGCGCGGTGACCGTAGCGCGAGGCGTACGTCCCTCGGCATCCCGCGCGCGCGCCGAGGCCCCGCGCGCGAGCAGAAGATCGACGATCCCGCCGCGGCCGTGTATCGCCGCGACGTAGAGAGGGGAACGATCAGATTTCTTCTCGGCGGCTCCGACATCCGCTCCCGCGTCGAGGAGAATTGTCGCGACCTCAACATGCCCCCGATCGACCGCAGCGAGAAGCGGGGGCGATCCGGTTGTGTCCCGATGGCTCGGATCGGCGCCGACGTTGATCAGGAGCCGCGCGATCTCCGCGTTCCCTTGCCACGCGGCCGGAAAGAGAGGCGTCAAACCCCTCGGATCCGCCGAGGTGGGATCGGATCCTCTCCGGAGAAGAGTACGGACGGATTCGATCTTCCCCCCGAAAACCGCCGAGAGAAGAGGCGTCGCGCCGTGCTCGTCGGCAAGAGTCAGGTCGGCGCCCCGATCGATCAGGAGATCGATCATCTCGGGGCTCCGCCCCTGCGCCGCCCAATGAAGAGGCGTCGTCCCGTCCTCGGCCGCCGCGTTCACATCGGTCCCTCGCAACATCAGCCCGTCGAAGAGACCTCGGAGTCCTCTTGACGCGGCGAAGTGAAGAAGCGTGTACCCTCCGCGATCCCTGAAGTTGAGGTCCGCTCCGGCATCGAGAAGAAGGCGGATCACCGTCGTGTCCCCTCCCGCCGCGGCGAAGCTGACTGAGTACGCGCCGTTCTTGTCCCTGCGGTTCACATCCGCCCCTCGCGAGAGGAGAAACTCCACCATCTGAGGACGGCGCTGAACGGCCGCCACGTGGAGCGGCGTGCTCTCGTCCGAATCGAAGCCGTCCACGGCCGCGCCGGCGTCGACGAGGACTCGGGCGATCTCGACTTGACCGAAGGCGGCGGCGACGGATGCTCGATTCGCCATGGCGGGATTCCTCTTCGGTTCGGGTTGCGCAGGGAACGGGAACGAGCTCAGGCCGGCCTCTCGGCCGAAACGACTCCCGGCGAGCCGGACTCGCTCACACCCTAGAGACGATAGAGAGATGGGCTTCGCTCAAAGAGAAACAGGGCCGGCGGGTCTTAGAAAGCGAAAAGGCCCGGGGCTCGCCCGGGCCTCCCGCGTCGCTCACGAGAAACTCCTATCGCAAGAGCACCATGCGCTTCGTCTCTTCCTGCCCGTTCCAGCGGAGCCGGTAGAAATACACGCCGCTCGAAACGGACCGGCCTCTTTCGTCGAACCCATTCCAGGTCACGGCGCGCGCTCCGGGCCCTTCCGGACCGTCGACGAGCACGCGAACGAGGCGGCCCGAGAGATCATAGACACGTAAAGAGACCGGAAGCGCGCCGGCCCCTTCCGGAATCGTGTAGGCGATCCGCGTCGATGGATTGAACGGATTCGGGACGTTTCTCGCGAGGACCGCGCGCGAGGCCGCGCGGGGAGCATCGGAAGCGATCTCGGTCTCGACCTCCTCGTACGTCACGAGCGAGAAGTCGTCGACGCCGGCTTCGATGACCGACATATACCCCTCGTCGCTCGCGATGAATCGAAAGCGGACCTCGGAGGTAAGAGGGATGAAGTCCGACAGGTTCCGCTCGACGAACTGCCAGCGCTGATCGCTCTTCCCGTCCGTCTCGATCCGCACCCAAGAGACTCCACTATCCGAGGAAACGTCCACCACCCATTCGTCCGGATCGAGAAAGCCGGTGTTGTTCGAATACCAGCGATAGTACCGAACCCGCACGTTCGGATACGACGACAGGTCATAGACGGGACTGAAGAGCGTCGTCTTCCCCCCCTGGACCTCGTTCGCGCGCTGCGTCGACCCCGGAGGCGCGTTCCCCGTGACGAAGCACATCGTTCCCGGATCGGGCGTGTGGTCCTCGTCCGGAGCGACCGGGCCGTTCGGCCACCAGGTCCCGTTCGGGGCTGCACGCTCCCAAATCCCCTTCGTCGCGTCGTCGTCCGCGTCCCCGACAATCCACCCGCTCTCCTCCTCGAGCCCGTCCACCACGATCGGCGTGATCGTACCGACGAAGAACGTGTGTACGCTTTCCGGCGCGCCTTTCGGAACGACGAGCCGGTCTCCGTCCATGTCCCCCGCGACGAGGTAGTAATCGACGAACGTTCCGGATGGTTGCGGAGGAATGAACGCCTCGTATTCGTTCGGTCCGGCCGCAGGTGTAAGGACGAGGTCGCTCCATGCGCTGCTCGTCCGATACCGCACGAGGAGCGAATCCGGATTCAGCGAGCCGGAGGCGGTGATCGTCGCGAGAACTCGGTGCGGGTTCTCCGAGTCCTCCGTATGCGCGAGAGGAACGTGCTCGATCGCGATGTCGAAAGGCTCGGCCATCGTCGCCAGGAGCCCGACCGCCGCCCGTACCGAGCGTTCGGCGAGCGCCTCCGAGATATAGCTGATTCCGATCCTGTCGTTTGATGTATGAATATATGGCGAGTACTGGTTCGAATCTTCAAAGAAAAGGATCGCGTCGTAGCCGTGCCTCCAGAAGGACGCATGATCGCTGCTCGCGCCCCCCGGGATCGCTCCGTCCACGATCGAAAGCTCCGGCACGTAGACGCTCCCCACATCCATCACAAGATCCCGCATCCAAGTCGAGGCGACGTTCTTGACGATGTCAAGATCGATCGCGTCGCCCGGCGCCACGTAGCCGATCATGTCGGCGCAGACGACGCCGATAACGTCGTCGCCGTCGTGCGCGGCGCGCGCGGCGAATGCCTCGCTCCCGACGAGTCCGACCTCCTCCCCTCCGAAGGCGACGAACACGAGCGTGTGGTTGAACGTATACCGGCTCAGAATGCGCGCACACTCGATCACGAGAGCGGTCCCCGACGCGTCATCGTCCGCGCCGGGGCAGTAGTTGTGGTTCCCAGTGATCGAATCGTAGTGGCCGCCGACGAGAACGATCTTGTCCGGGTCCTTCACGCCGGGGATCACGGCCACAACGTTGTGCTTGATGTCCGGATCGAACCAGTGGAAGTAAACGCTGTCGATTCCGAACGATTCGAACTTCGCCTGGATCCAGCTCGCGGCGGCGGCGCAGCTGTCGTGGCGGCAGTACCGGGTACGGAAGTCCTGGAGACGCTGGACGACGGCGGAGACCTCCGCGATCGAAACGGAATCCACCATCTCCTGGACGAGCGGATCGGCGGTCAGCCTCTTGGCGGCGCGAGGAGCCTCTTCCGCGGACCGGACGCGCGCCGGATCCGTGAAGACGCGCGCGATCTCGAAACCGACCGCGGCGAGCGCCTCCGCCTCTTCAGGCTCGGCGCGCACGAGCGCGTCGATCCCATCGCTATAGAGAACCCGCACGGCCGTGGAGACGGCGGCGAGACCCTTCGCGTCCCGAACAGACACCGTGTAAAAGGTTTTTGTATCCATCGAAACGTCCGCGATCTCGTGTTCGATCCCAAGCTCCTCAAGACGGGCGATCTCTCTCGGACCGGCCGCGACGATGAGAAACCGATCCATGTCGCGGAGGATCGTGACGCCCTCGTCTTGCAGACGGGCGGCGAGACCAGGGGGAGCCTCGACGACGACGACGAGAGCTTTGTTCGCGGATGAGGCCGCGGCGAGCGATGCAAGACCAAGAAGAAGCGCGGCGACGAGGCCTTTCAGCATCGGAATGACCCTCCTCATATGCCCGGGATCCCGTTCCGGGACGTTCCAGTTAACGTCTTATTATAGCAAAAGTTACGGGCCGCGGCCAACCCCAAACCTTCCTCCGGGGAAGCGCGCGGCTCGGATCGCTCAACACTCTCTCGCGCGATAAGTTACGCGGCCTCCTACTTCGGCGGCTCGGCCAGGTTCACCCGAATCTCGAGCATCGAGTCGCCGAGAAACGCCTCGCCGTACTTCTCTCGATAGTCTCGAAAGAGCAGGCGGTCCGGGTCGGCGCGGAGCACCTCGAGATACGGATCGAGGTTTGTCACGAGGTTCGCGAAGGCGGCGCGCGCGGTCTCCGCGTCCGGATACGGAACTCGAATGAGCACTCGCGAGGAGTCGCCCGCATCGACGACGTTCCCCGAGACGCCGAATACCTTCCCTGCGAGCATCAGGATGTCCCCTTCCCCAAGCGTGAAGATCGCCTGAAGAGAGTAGGGCCCGCGCACGATTCGCTCCGACCCGGGAACGAGGCCGTCCTGCGGAAGAAGATCGAGGAGCCTCGCCGCCTCTCCGGGCTCGGCGTCGGCGAGAGCTCTCGATGCGAGTCCGGCCATCGCGGGAAGGAGAGCATCCCCGCCGTGGTTGTTCACCTGAACGTAGGTCGCCCCCTTCACGGCGATCAGTTGATGGCGGTTCCCGCTGTTCCGCTCGCCGACCTCTCCGACCGGCCGCTCGTCGCCGCGCATCGCGAGATAGATCGCGAGAGCCGACTCCGGGCTCTCCATTCGGTATCTTTCGACGACAAGCTCCCGTCCGTCCTTTCGAAACCGCTCGACCCGAAGGTCCTTGAAGCCAAGCTCGAAGAAGAGCTCGGCCCCGCCGTCGATGTGGCCGTAGAGGTCCTTCCCTACGAAGCGGAGCGGGCGCTCCTCGCGCGCCCACCCCACCAACGGCTCTTCCGCTCGAGCGGAGAAGAACGCGGCGGCGAGAGCCGCGAGCCCGACGAGAACGGATCGCAAGACACTCCCCCCTTTCGTTCGTCCCTGTCTATGAGTGAAGCACCTCGATCTTCTCCGGATCCGCGACCCCGAGCCCAAGCCGCTCCGCGTAGCGAAGATACTCGGTGTACTTCGGATGCTCGTTGACGTCGATCCCCATGCTCTTCCGCTTCTCGACCATGATCGCATGGCAGACCGCGTCCAGCGCGAAAGGATCGGTGGCGAAGAAGAGCGTGTTGTAGACGTACCTGGCCGCCGCGTTCGGCATCGGCCCTCCGTCGTACTGTCCCCAGAGACCGTCCGTCACCGAGAGGACCATCTTGTCGCGGACCGCGGGGAACGCCAGCACTTCCGTGCAGACGTCGAAGAAAAGCGGCTGGTGCAGGCGTCCGGTGTTGCAGATCGCTCCGTAGCCCATGTTCTTCGTCGCCATCGAAATGCCGTTCCCCGTGTTCTTGAAGACCGGAACATTGATGATCTTCGTAAGCCTCTTCGTGAGCAGCTTGCCGAAGTAGGAGTGCCGGCCGTTGAACACGTGCTGGTTGAGATACTGCTTGTCCGACGGGGCCTCGACGTCCGCCCAGTAGTATGCGTCGGGATCGAAGTTGCCGGCGCTCTTGTGGTTCCCGTCGGCGTCGAGCCAGCCGCTGTCGTCCTCGCTTTCGCCCGACGCGGCCGATTCGTCCATCGTCTGAAGTCCCTCGATCCCGACGCCCGGGTAACGCTCCGCCGTGAACCCGGCATCCCGGAGCATGTAATCGAATCGATCCCAAATAACGATCCGCTCCTTCGGGATGCCGCTTGCCGCGAGCCAGAGAACGATCGCATCGACGAGTTCGAGACGCGTGCTGATGAGACCCGGGCCGACCGGGTTCACCTTGATGCCGACGATGTCGTCCTTCGAGAAGAGAAGATCGAACGCCGCCTTCTCGTCGCCGCCCGCAAGCGCGCGGATGCCTCGGTTGAACATCGCCTCCACGACCTCCGCGCGCGGCTCGTCTTCCCGTACCGCCTGGGGATCCATCACGTGGACCACCCTCCCGGGAAAAGGCCCGGGGAGCGAATGAGTCGTTCTCGGGACCTCAAGCGCCTCGTCGATGTTCGTCTTCGCGCGCGCTTTCTCCGGCGACTTCTCCTCCGCCCACACGGACGGGTTTCCGAGAAGAAGCCCCGTGCCGACCGCTCCGCTCGCTTTCAAGAACGCGCGGCGGTCGACGAGAAACGCGCGCGGCATGCTCCGATACCTCCCGGTCTTCATAGTGATCCCCCGCCTCCGGCCCACGAGCCGGCGGCCTCTCGACCTCGCGGTTCCTCCTCGCTCCCTTCCTTGTCTTCATAGCCGCCCGCGCCGGGGAAGACGGGAAGGAGCGGACGATTCCTCGGATGACGGCTCTCGTTGGCGCTCGTCACGCGGATCGCCGCCAGATCCTTGAAAGGACAAACATATTCGCAGATCCCGCATCCGGTGCAAAGATCCGGATCCATGCGCGGCTGCTTCAACACGCGGACCGTTCCGTCCCTTAGGCGAACCGGCGTCTCGACGAAGTAGATCGCCTTGTCCGGGATCGGGCAATGCTCCTCGCAGACGATGCAATCCCGTTCATACGCGTACGGAAGGCAGCGGGTCGTGTCGATTAAGGCGAGCCCGATGCGGACCTCCTTCTTCTCCGGAAGAGGCAGAGGAAGGATGGCGGATGTCGGACAGACCGCCCCGCAAAGATTGCATTCGTACTCGCAGTATCCGAGGCGCGGAACGAGCACGGGGGTCCAGATCCCCTCGAGTCCGCCCTGGAGCGTCGCCGGATGAAGCGCGTTCGTTGGGCACACCTTCATGCACATTCCGCACTGCACGCACCGGTCGAGGAAACTCGCTTCCGGACGCGAGCCGGGCGGACGGATCAGCTCAGGGTTGTACGTGCGCGCCTGCGCGCGAGGAGAGAGACGCATCGCGAGCAGCGCGCCGGCGCCGCCGAAGGCGGAAGCGAGGACGGCGCGGCGTCGAAGATCGATCGAGCCGGCCGGCGTCTTTCTGAAGGGCGATTCCCAGCGAAAATCGATCGCGTCCTGCTTGCACGCGGCGACGCAGTTCCAGCAACCGAAGCACTCGACCGGAAGCCACTTGCCCGGCAATTCCGGCTGCGCCGCCGCCGGGCAGGCGAGACGGCAGAGGTTGCATCCCCCGCACGCCTCGTTCTCGGATCGAAGCCGGAGAAGGGTTCGTCCGGCGAAGAGACCGAGGAGCGCGCCGAGAGGGCACACGTAACGGCACCAGAACCGGGTGCGAAAAAGGTTGAAAAGCGCCGCCGCGAGAAAGACGAGAAACACGAGCGTGCTCCCCGCGAACGCCGCTCGTTTCACGACGAAAACGTGGTCGCGCAACAATCGGTAGACCGGCTCGCTGATCGACGCAAGAGAAAGAGGGCCGGCGCGCGGGTCCTGGTGGTAGATCGCCGTCGAGATCGCCTCCACCGAGTAGTGGAGCGAGGGAAGAACAGCCACGGCGACGCTCCGGTAGAAGAGAGCGATCGGATCGAAGACGCCGATCCAGTGCGCGCCGAGGATCGCCATCGCGGCGAGCCCGAAGAGAACGTAGTACTTCGCGCGCTGCCAGCGGGAGAACGCATCGCCGCCGGAGAGAAGACGCGTCTTCCTCGATCGGATCGTCGCGATCATGTTGTGGAGCGTGCCGAAGGGACAGATCCACCCGCAAAAGACGCGCCCGAGAAGGATCGTGAGGACGACGGTAGCGAGCGCCAGAAGGGAAAGCCCCTCGAGGGAACGGGCGGAAAGCCAGGTGGCCGCCAGAAGAAGAGGATCCAAGTCGAAGAAGAGGGAGAGAGCTCCGTCCGGTGGACCATCCGCCGGAGAGCGCGTCGCGAGAAGAAGACTGAGAAAGAGAACGAAAGCGATTCCCTGCACCGCGCGCCGCGTCCAGACGACGATCCGCGCGCGCCTTCGGGCGATCACGAGACGGCGACCTCGCGCAGGCGGAGCTCCCGGTAGGCGATCCGCCCGAGACCGGCGGCCTGGGCCGCCTTCACCGTTCCGATCCGCGCGGGGTCGTGGCCGAGAAGCTCGGCCCCGAACGCGTCGAGCGCGACGATGTCGATGGACGCGGCGACCGTGTCCATTCTCTTGACGTCGGAAAGATTTCCTCCCTGCGGGCCGCGGTCCGTGAGAACGCGCGCGCAGTCGAGGATCGAGAGCCTCGGCTTGATGAAGGCGGTGATATCGCAGAGGCAGCCCGCGAGATCTTGATGCCACGCCCCGCGATTCCCTCCGATGATCCCCATGTAGTTCTTCATCGCGAGGGTAGCGCGGGAGAGCCCGTGATGCTTCGCGACCGGAACGTTGATCAGGAGATCGGCCTCGAGGATCTCAGGATAGAGAGGCCACTTGTCGAGAACGCGGCCGCCGATCTTGACGTCGCGGAAGCGGTTCTCGTCGAGGAAGACGACCTCCGCGCCCGCTTCCCTCGCGGCCGCCTCGATGCCGCTCGAACGGTAGGACTGCCTCGCGTCGTGGCAGGTGTTGTCCCCGACCTTCACCTTGCGAGCGCCGGCATCGAGCGAGAGGCGCACGAGCGCGGCGACGACCGCGGGGTTCGTCGTCGCGGCGAGCTCCGGAGCGCGGTTCCAGGCGATGTTCGGCTTGATCCAGACGACGTCCCCCCTGCTCACGAAGCGCCCCATGCCCCCGAGACTCTCGATCGAGCGCTCCGTGAGAGCGGCGGCCATCTTGTCGACAGCGTCCTCTCCGACCGGATCGCCCGCCCATCTTGCGATGCACATGTCGGGGGGCGAGGCGTCGGTTTCGCCGTCCGCCCAGACCGCGTAGGGCGCGAGCGCGGCCGCCCCCGCGGCGGCCGCCGCTTGCCTCAAGAACTCACGTCTCGTTGTGTTCGTCATGGCGTCCTCCTCGGGGACTTCATCATACCAAAGATGATGAGGAACGTCAGGCGGCCGCGTTCGGATTCGCCGTTCGATCGGATCCGCCTTCGCGGTCCGCGCGAACCATCGGCAAGCGCCTTGGGGGGATCAAACAGCGCGGGCCGTCCGAAAAACGCCCGCGCCCGAATCCGCTCAACGAATCAGGACGAGCTTCTCGACGACTGATCGCTCGCCCGCGACGAGCCGCGCGAAGTAGACACCCGAGGCGGCCTCGCGCCCCGCATCGTCCTTCCCGTCCCAGGAACGTTCGAACGCGCCGCTCGCGAAGCGCCCGGAGGCGAGCGTGCCGACCCGGCGTCCCGCCGCGTCGTAGAGAACGAGCACGAGATCGCCCGGCTGATCGATCGTGAAGCGGATCGTCGCCGTCGCGTTGAATGGATTCGGAGAGATCGCGAGAAGGGGCGCCGCGAGAACCGCTCCGGCGACGGAGGTCGAGGTCTCCGCGCGGAGCACCGCGAGAAGCGGGACGTGATCGCTGCTCTGATGGAGAGCCTCGGCCACTTCCGGCGGGACGGCCGCGTTGCCCCCCTGAATGATGGATTGGTTGAGGTGCGCCCCGTCGTTTCCGAAAGCGATGTACGTGTCCGCGTCGATCTCCAGGCCCACGCCGTCGAGCATCTCGACGCTCGCCAGGATCATGTCGAAGCGGTCGTCCATTCCGCCCGTCGCTCCTCCTCCGAAGGAGGTCGTCCGCGTGCTTTGCGTGTGAATCGAAGCGTACGCGGCGTTGTCGTGCCAATCGCCTTCCTGATCGATCGGGTCGTAGAGTCTCCCGGGCCCCTCCAAGACGAGATGCTGATAGGCGGATTCCGATGCCGTGTAGATATTGAAGTCCCCGGCGACCACGAACGGAAGATCCGCATCGAGCGTGTCGAGGGCGTTCCGGAGAATCGTGCACTCAGCGAGACGCTTCGCCTCGTTGTCGCTCCCCTGACTCGCCTTGAGATGAAGTGTGTAGATGCGGACCTCCTCGCCGCTCTCGGGGAGACGGACATGCCACCAGTCGATGTCGCGAAGAGCGGTGTCGAGCCATCCGTAGCCCAGGACCTCGATCGCGCCGGTGCGGTAGAAGAGCGCACGGTCTGTATCGAAGCCGTCATGAAAAGGCCCCGCGGACCACACTCCCGGCTCGACGAACTCGAGGACATCCGCGAGAAACGCGTTCACGCCGGACTGCCCATTCATCTCCTGCACGACGAGAACGTCCGGTCCGAGGCTTCCGAGGACGGTCCGGAAGTAGGGCGCCCTCTCGGGCCCGGTGCTTCCCGGGTAGTTCAGCAGGTTCCAGGTGGCGAGAGCGATCTCCTCCGCGAAGATCGGCGGGATCGCGAGAACGCTCGCGAGGAGAACGGCGGCAATAAGTCTTCGCATGACGCGGCACCTCTGGGGAGCGGATTTACGGGACGGTCGAGTACGAGTTGATTATACCATGATCGCGGCCCAGCTTGCCGGAATCTTAACGCGCTTTGCAGTCCCTTGACGTGACCGCGCTCCTTCCTCCGCATATCCTCAAGTCGAACCTTCGCAATCGGGCTGTCTGAGAAATCCCGGACCGGTCGTCTCATTGACGGAGCGTACTGCGGCAGGGTTCCTGGGAAGACGCGATGGCCGTCCGGAGATGGCTCGGTTGCTCTCTTGCCGGGCGGGTTCGGTCCACCGCCGCCGTCGGGAAGCCGGGGCGGGCTCTTCGCCCGGGCCGTTTCCTGTGTGGCGAGCGCGACCCGGCCGCTTTCCGAGGGGAGGGCGCGAAAGTTCTTTCGCGAGGGGCTCTCCTTGTACTATGATTCGACGTGATTCGCCGGAACGGCGCCGGCTCCGCGCGGAGACGGAATCGGCGAGCGATGTCCGGTCGGCCGCGGGGGACGGCGGCGCCTCCCTGGGGCCGCGATTTGATTGTGGAAGGCGGCCGGTCAGCCGCCGGGTCGAGGAGCGTGAAGATGAAGAAGACGTATTCGACAAAGGGCCAAACGTGCAAGGTGACGTTCGACCTGCCTCCGGACGTCCAGGCGAAGTCGGCGTCTGTCTGCGGCGATTTCAATGGTTGGGATCCGGCGAAGCATCCGATGAAGCGGAAGAAAGGAGGCGGCTTCTCCGTCACCGTCTCCCTGAAGCCGGGGATGCAATACCGTTTCCGCTACTTGTTGGACGGCAAGAAGTGGGAGAACGATTGGGCTGCGGACCGCTACCTTCCGAACTCCTTCGGGAGCGAGGACTCGGTCATTAACGTCTAAATCGTTTTTCGCGGCGAAGGCCCGGGTCGAATCCCGGGCCTTCGTCTTGCGCGCTCGAGGAACCGCGCGCCGCTCCCCCGAACGTTCAGCTCAGGAGCTTGGCGATCGCTGCGACCGCCGCAAGAACGACGAACACGCGAACCCATCTGGCTCCCTTCGCGATCACGAGGCGGGCTCCGACGATTCCGCCGAGAATCGTCCCCGCGGCGACGACGAGCCCCGGCGCCCATTGCACCTGCCCGGCGCCCGCGAAGAGAAGAAGCGCAGCGATCGTGAAGATGCCGGCGAGCGCAAACTTGACGGCGTTCCCGCGCACCGCGTCGTAGCCGCCCGCGAGCACGAATGTCCCGAGAAGAAGCACGCCGATCCCCGCTTGGAGAAACCCGCCGTAGAAGCCGAGCGCAAAAAGGAGCGGATAGAGCCGCAAGGGAACACGTCCGCCTTCGCTCTTCCCCTCCCACCGCTTCGGGTCGACGAAGACGGTCATCGCCATCGCGCCGATGAGAACCGCCACGACCTTGCGGAAGATCTCCTCGTCGAGGACCGTGGCGAGATACGCGCCCGGGACCGCTCCGAGGACGAGCGGCACAGCGAGCGAAGGGACATCCTTCCACGGGCGGACGTTGTGGCGGTGATACGTCCAAACCCCGGCGACGCACTGCAGGACGATCGCGATCCGGTTCGTGGCGTTCGCGACCTGAGGAGGCAACCCGACGAGAAGAAGGAGCGGAAGGGTCACGAACGATCCGCCGCCGGCGAGCGCGTTGAGAACCCCGCAGACAAAGCCTCCCGCGGCGAGGGCGACCGCCATCCAGAAGCTCGGCAAGTCGTTCCGCTCCTCTCCGTCAGTCGACGAGCTTCCAGTCCGCCGCGCCGGGCCCCTCCGGCTTCAACCGAAAGCGCTCGGGATCCTCGCGGATCATGCGGCGCAGCCATCCCTCCGGGTGTCCCTTCTCCTGCGCCTCGTTGTTCGAGTCCCGCACGTAACCGTCGTTGTACTTCGCGACGAGATGCTCGGAGAGCTCTCTCCAGCGGGCCGCGACACGCTCCCCGCACGACACCGAGTAGTCGGTCAGGTAGCGCCTCGCTCGCGCCGGGTCCCTTTCGAGAAGGCGGAGCGCGGTCTCCTCCACCGCCGGCTGAAGCGCGATCATCTCCCCTTCGAGCGCGCTCTGCACGGCGCGCACCTCCGGGCTCATGTCCGAGTAGCGGAGCTGTGCGTAATTGGAGACGAAGTTGAAGACCCACCAGGCGGATTCGGAGGAGAACTTCTCGAGGCTCCCCGCGGCGAACGACCGTGGAATCGCGTCGATGCAGCAGTAGAGCGGCGTGTAGCACGTGAACCATGTGTCGTCCACGCCGTACCAGAGGACGCCTCCGACCGCGTCGGGAAGGCGGGAGCGCGACTGGGACACGAACGAGAAGCCGGTCTGCCGTGTCGAGATCGGACGTTCCCACGCGTACTCGACCCCGTCGACTGTCCACGCGATCGGCCGCGAGCGATCAGGCGAGCCGAACGGCCCCGCGTCGGGTCCCACGGTCATGTCGAACTCGGTCCCCTCGTAGTGGTCGCGCATGAGATCGAAGACGTCGGCGAGCGCGAGCTTCCGGTCGGGGCGGATCCAGAGCGGGTAGGGCTCCGCTCCTTCCACCGCGCGATGGTAGTCGGGGGAAAGATCGAGCGAGGGGGCCGCGCGCCGGAAGAGGCTCCAGACGCGCGTCGCGGTGTAACGGAGGCTCTTCGGCGTCGCGGGACAGTACGCGTCGTCGAAACGGAAGGGCTTCCCCGAGGCCGCGTCGTAGTATCCGCGCTCGACCGCGAACGAAACGACATCGTCGGAGAAGAGACAGTTCTTCGGGTCGTCGAGAGGGAACGAGCCGATGCGCGCCCGGTTCGCGTGACAGGAGATCATCCCGTCCGGGATGCGAACCGCGACCCAAACCGCTCCCTTTCGCTCCGGGCCCCTTCCGATCATCTCGAGGATCCACGCTTCGTTCGGATCGCCGATCGAGAAGGACTCCCCCGTCGATCGATAGCCGTACTCCTCGACGAGATCCGTGATCACGCCGATCGCCTCGCGGGCGGTGCGCGCGCGTTGAAGCGCGAGCTGCATCAGGTCCCAGTAGTGAAGGATCCCGTCCGGGTTCACAAGCTCTTGGCGCCCGTCGAAGGTCGTCTCGGCGATGACGAGTTGATGCTCGTTCATCCCGCGGACGTGCGCGTACGTGTGCGGAATCTCGGCGATCTTCCCGCGCGCCTTCCCTCCCCAATCGACGATCTCGAGCGAATCGCCCGGTGCATGGCTCGCCGCCGGCTGAAGGCGGAGGCGCGGATGGAACTCCCCGTCGCAGGTGTAGGTGATCATCACCGACCCGTCCGCGGAGGCTCCTTTGGTGACGAGCAGGTTGGTGCACGCGCGCGGCGCGGTCGCCGGCGCGAGAAGAACGAGAGTGAGAAGCACGGCTGTCGACGTTCGCTCTTGGTTCATGAGATCCCTCTCTCCGAGTCTCCCTATCTCGCCGCATTCTACATCGGACCGCCCCCTAGGGGCATCTGCGAAAAGGCCGACCCCGGTCGTACCCGCCGCGTAGCTTCTTGTTTCCCAGCGAGTTGAACGGCCCACCCCTCCTTCATTGTTTTCGGAAAGCGGGGATGATAGGATCCGGCTTCAGGCGAGGCTGTTCCCTGATCAACCAACGGAGAAAGAAAACATGTCGGACAAGAAGGCGGACCTGGCAGGGCCGGGCGTCAGCACGTACGAGGAAGTCGAGAAGATCCTTCCGAACGATTATCAACCGATCCTCCGCCCGATGGAGCGGATGAAGGCTCTCTTCGGCATCAAGAACTACATCGAGGAGAACCTCTGCAAAGAGCTGAACCTGCAAATGGTTCAGGTGCCTCTCATCGTGGACCGCGACAGCGGCGTCAACGACTACCTCGATCGAGACGGCTCGCGCACCCCGATCGAGTTCCCCTGCGGGCTCGGCCTCGAGAAACGGATCCAGGCGCAGGTCGTTCAGGCAGCGACGAAATGGAAACGGGTCGCCCTCAAGCAGTTCGAATGCAAGGTCGGCGAGGGGATCTGCACCGACATGCGCGCGGTCCGCAAGGACTATTTCCTCGACCACGACCACAGCTCCTACGTCGATCAGTGGGACTGGGAGAAGGTAATCACGGCGAAGGATCGGAATCTCGAATACCTGAAGGATACCATTCGGAAGATCTGGAAGGTGATCTATGGCGCGAGCCGCTTCACCGAGGAGAACTTCCCGAAATTGAAACAGACGGAGTATCCGCCGATCCCCGAGGAGCTCGTGTTCCTGCACGCCGAGGAGATCCTCGACATGTACCCCGATCTTCCGAGGAAGCAGCGTGAGACCAAGATCATCCAGAAGCACCCGGCCGTCTTCATCCTCGGCATCGGCTGGACGCTGAAGGACGGATACCCGCACGAGATGCGCGCCGCGGACTACGACGACTGGGTGACCGAGACGAAGACCGAGGACGGGCGCACGATGCACGGGCTGAACGGCGACATTCTCGTCTGGAATCCGGTGACCAAGCGGCGCCACGAGCTGACCTCGATGGGGATCCGCGTGACGAAGGAGACGCTCAAGATCCAGCTCAAGATGACGGGACAGGAAGACTTCCTGAAGCTGCCGTACCACCAAGCGATCCTGAACGACGAGATCCCGCTCTCAATCGGCGGCGGCATCGGGCAAGCGCGCACATTCATGTACCTGCTCCGTACGGCGCACCTCGGCGAGGTGACGGTCACCGTCTGGCCGAAGCAGCTCAAGGAGATCTGCGCGAAGCGGAACATCCACGTTCTCGAATAGCGAAAGACTCCCGTAGCGTACCAAAGAAACGCGCGCGCCTCCCGGCACGCGCGTTTCGCTTTT